>NZ_CP061869.1 GCF_022646885.1 Priestia koreensis
ATGGGACGAACCTTCTTAAATCCAAAAGACTTATCAGCATGGGCAAAAGCGCTTAATGGTAATGCGAACTATATAAAAAGCACCGCACAAACTACACCCATTACGAATAAATCAACTCGAAAAGTATACGATCGATACTATGTTGCAAACTTTGCACAAGCTGCAGGAGCATCCGTAGAAGTTGCATCAGGTATTAGTCATAAAGGGTATTTGCTTATCACGACAACAGACAAACCTGACGTGCAGCTCAATGTCCCATCTACGGGTAAGGTGAATGAACCGGTCACCATTTCATATGAAGGTGAAATTTTCAGTCCGAAACGATTCATTACCTATGATTTATACATTGATGGAAAGAAAGAAACAATTGGGAGCGGCTTAAATGTTGGGAAGAGCATCGCAAGAAGTGTTCCCAAAACCTTCAGTAAAACAGGAGTTCACACAATAAAAGTGGTTGTCAAAGATAGTATTGACCGCGAAACATCCGTAACGAAAACTGTCCGAATTGAAAGTGCGACTACACCACCGCCACCACCACCAACAGGGGGAACCGATCCAGCCAAAGTAAATCTCCCTCCTGTAGCGGACTTTTTCATCGAGCCAAGTTATTATTGGGTCGACAATGTGGAAGCAAGAGATCAATCCATTGATGCCGATGGTCAGATTGTTTCCAGCGAGTTTACATTAGATGGACAACCAAGCAGTTTTAACATGAATTTTTCAAGGGTAACCAGCCCTGAAACGCACGAAGCAACATTAACAGTGGTGGATGATCAGGGAGCGACCAATAGTGTGACCAAGACATTTACCATTAACCCGACCACACCAATCGCAGAATTCTCTATTGATGGGGCCATGAAAGTAAACCGTAAAATTACGGTGGATGGCACCTTATCAGACAAGAAATCGCCTGTTAAACAAGCGCCGATTGACTATTCGCAAACCAATTGGAGTATCACTCCTGTCACAGCTGGATTAGCGCAATCGGACATTCTTATTCGAAATGATGGAGATCTATCCAAACGCGAATTTCTCGTTCGAAAACCAGGGAAGTATAAAATCACGTTGGATGTTACCAACAAGTACGGTGAAACATCTGATCCAATCACAAAGGAAATTACCGTTTCAGATGATTTGGATCCATTCGCACAATTTACGGTGAATGCGCCGAAAGTTGTGCGTGATAAGAACAATCAGAAAAAAGCCACAATCACCTTAACAGATCAAAGTGTCTCAAGAGATAACGATACGATCAAGCAGCGTATCTGGTACGTAGAGTACGACAGTAATAATGATGGAAAGTTTGGCACACCTCAAGATGAGCCAAAACAGGTCATCTCTAGTGGAAATCAAACCACTGTACAATATCTAACCGATAAGGTAGGAAACTATCGCTTTTCCTTAAAAGTTATTGAGGGTTTTGGTGAGCCAACCCTACCCGAATACATTCAAAATTACCATTATCGTACGAGCACGAGTAACGTGTTAGATGACGAAGGTCGTGTATCAGTCTATCAAGAAGCAGTCAACTTCAATATCCCCACTTATGATAAAAGCGTGGAAGTCATTAACACACCACCAGTCATTGATTTTGGCGCTCGACGTGAAAATAAAGTCGATCTTGTGCTTGATTTTGGTGGAATGTTAACAACTCAAGCGCAACACTTATCAGGGAGCGCACCAGGGGGCGGTTACTATGATGAGACGTATTATACATTTGATCGTAATGTTGCCAATCAACTACAAGCATATGCCGCTACACTTGAGAGTGATTTCAAAGCAAAAGGCATTGACTGTAAAGTGACGCTAGCGAACAACTATCAATATGTTTCAGATCGAGATGGTACTTGTACTCGAAATATCCCTGTGTATGACTGGGTGGATCATGGTAAATACGAATACAGTTCGTATTCAGGAACGTCACCTTATTCAGGAAGTTGGGAAGTAACGAGTCAAAGTTCAAGCCCTATTACTGGCGTTGTGTGGTGTTATTCATGGGCGGGACCAGGGTATATTGAACATTCTCATCCACCACCATGTGATGCGGAAACCAATGCAGAATACGGGCAAGTAGGAACACAGTATACCGCTTCCCTTCGTCGTTGGGCTCCAGACATGAAATATGAAGTAGTCAATCATTATGATGCGGGCTGTAGTTACACGGAACAAGTGAACACCACTGACTTTGTGACACAGTATAGCAATCAAACATACCGCAGTGATGCGGATCGTATGTATGTACGCTTTGATAAGGACGTATGGAACTGGACAGGTAATAGTAGTAAGTGGACGCAGCTGAGGACGAAAACACAGAATGAGAACATTTTCTTCTGGAACATCGGCACACCTCTTAACCGCTACAATGCCGAGAATGTCATTGGTTATAGCAAAAAAGGGCAGTTTAACTCACTAAATCCAGCGCTTAATCAGAACATTCAACTTGTCAGCAATTACGTGATGGATAAATATATGAGAAAAGAAGCGCCAGAGAACTTCACAATCGTTCTAGGTGACAAAGTAAACTATACAACCGTTTATTCAGATTTAGAGAATGATCCAGAACTAAAGCGAGAATGGAAATTTACACATGATCCAACACAAGTAAATGGGCGAGTCATCGACAACCAACCGAGAGAGCCCATTAAACAGAGTGGATTATATATTGATCGTCCGATTCAATTTACGGACGTCGGAACTTATAACGTGAAATTACGTGCGATGGATGACCCGCTCACAACCAACGATAGTCGTTTCTACAACTATCGAAAGTGGAGCGATGAAGAAGTCCAACGAGACTTCACCATTCATGTTCATCGTCGACCAATTGCTGATTTTCGATTCATCGTGGCACCAACCACATACGAGTTGCAGCTAGATCCGTCGCCAAGTTATGACCCTGATCATCAATTTAACCGAACAGACAGAGGAATTGTGGAAACCAACTGGTTAAACTATGAGGTCGATGGGGTGAAGTATAATGGCGCACCACCAACTAGGCTAACAGCAGGGAAAGATTATTATGTCACGCTTCAAGTAAAAGACGTAGACGGGGCATATGGAACGGTTACGAAACGAATCAGTACCCAATCCATCAACCTTAAACCAATTGCGGCTTTTCTTGCACCAGAAGTGATGACCAAAGAAGATGATATTCCATTCATCGATCAAAGTTATGATCCCAATGGAGACTTATTAACAGATTATCAAGTAACGATTCGCCAAAATGGATCATCCACCATCTTGAAAACGCTAAGTGGCTTTCCAAAATCCTTTGCTTCAGTAGGATTAGGAGAGGGCGACTATATAGTAGGATTAACGGTGAAGGACATACCAAAGACACCACCAGCGCTACAATCAGACGTATTTGAACAGCGAATACGGGTATTGTCTAATCGTCCTCCTGTAAGCAAGTTCACGCTGACGCCGTCACCATTAAAGCTAGGTGATTTAGCGACGTACACCGACCAAAGTACAGACCCAGATGGAGATCCATTAAAAAATTATTCATTTACAATTGAACGATTGGATGCGAATGGAGAGGTAGATCGCACATGGCAGACCGGTGTAATCCCTAGAGATTTCTCAGACTATGGCGTAGGAAAGTTCAAGATCACGCAAACGGTCTTTGATGACCCACCATCACCGCTACCATCACGTTCAAGTAGCTATACCATTCCATTTGAAGTCGTTGCAGGACCACAAGCACCGTATGCAGTGTTTGACTATACACCGGCTATTCCGTATCAGGGTGATAATATCTCCCTCGACCCGTCCAGATCATATGACACAGACGGAACCATTACGGGATGGCAATGGAAAGTAACGAGTCCTACTGGCGCTACAACGACGTATACAACCAAAACGCCGATAATTACCAATGCGGCTGTTGGTATCTATACCGTAACGTTGGATGTCAAAGATAACAGTGGATTATGGTCGAAATTGCCAAGTAAACAAACCATTATTGTGTACCCACAAGGGCCGAATACACCACCGACTCCTGCATTCACTTGGAACCCGTTTTTACCATCTTTAGGAGACACGGTTCAACTAAATGCAGAAGGATCGTTTGATGTAGACGGAGTGATTGCTAGCTACAGCTGGAGCATTAAGAACCTAGATAATAATTCTGTTCAGAGCGCCACAGGAGCAAAACCAAGCTTTACGGCGTTAGGATCGAAATACGCTGTTACTTTAACGGTCAAAGATAATAAAGGGGCAAGCGCGAGCTTAACAAAGAATGTCAACGTGAACATCGCCAAGCTCAAACCACTCGTTACGCATACGGACGAGTGGAAAGCGAGATGGATCGCAAAAGGATATAGCCCTGACGTAAACAAATTCTATGCAGGAGAAAAATTTGTCATTACGCTCAAAACCACGCCTGCAGCGTATGTAACAGGAAGAGTAGATTTTGGAGGGAAAGTGGGAACGGTTGACTTACCTAAAAATCTTTTCCAACTAACTTCTAAATCACAGTTTGAATATGTATGGAAGATGGAGTTATGGAGTGATAAGTTCAAGTCCATTCCACCAGGGGAGTATCGATTCTCATTCAATTCCTTCCATCCAATTAATTCGCCATATGTACAAGCGACTGAAAGTTACATCGTTGACATCACGGATAATATATTTAGTAGTTTTAATTTTCACCGCGTGTATTAAAAAGAAGGAAAACCTTTTAGCATGACGTAATGTTATGCTACAGGTTTTTCTTTTTTTTATTTCTTTTTTGCTAACGAAAATGAGCATAGTATACAATTTATCACTTATAGTTAATAGACGGAACTTAACCCTATCTTTGAAAATTGTATATAGATAATGAGGAAAAAAAAGGTAGGTAAAATGAGACAAATTGATATTATGTTAGAGTTCGGTCAAAGAGTAAAGGTTTATCGAAAAGCAAAAGGCTACTCACAGGAAAAGTTAGGTGCCTTAACCAATCTAACACAAACGTATATCTCAGAAGTAGAGAATGGGCATCGTAATATTTCACTAGTCAATATGTATTTAATTGCGAAGGCGTTAGGTATTAAAGTAATTGACTTAGTTGATTTCGAATAAATCTGTCTAGTAAAGGTCATTTTAGGCTATATATATACTATCCATCCTTTATAGAGTAATCAGGTCAAAAAAGAATGGAAATCCGCACTAATTCAATTACGCTTATCGTAAATTAAAGATAACGTAAACATAGAATCGTGAATATACAGAAGACGAATGAAAAAGGGGACTTATAAGATGTCAAATCGTGAAAATGTAATTTTTTTAGAAGATGCAAAGAGAAAAGGAAGCGTCAGTAAAATAACGAAAATAAACAAATCATGGTTTTCATTAGATGATGATATGGTTCGTGAGATTGTTCATATTGGACACGAAATTCGAACAATTACCGAGAATGAGGACGGAAGAACGGAAAACTTTAAAATTATTACCTTAGCAGCTGATTGCCGCGAGTATAAATTTGATTCACCTGATGTGTCATTAAGTCAAATGACAAAAGAAAAATTGTTAAAAGTGGGCGCGGCGTTTAGTGAAGTGATCTTAGATAAATCAAAGGAAAAATCAGTGTTGGATTTGCATGAGAATGATGAGTTAGAAAATCAAATCTTCCAAATTAACGGGTAATAATTGCTGTTATTTCTTTTTTTGTAACCACTTTGAATGGTTTGCAGTTTCTTGCAAAATTTAGAGCGCTTGAGTTTACTTTAAAATATATTTTTTTATTTATTTACCAGCCTGAATTTTTTAATAGCTGTTTTATAAATAGATTTATATGTAATAAATGTATATTTTTTGAAAATAAGAAGGGGATTATTAGATTTTCGTTGAATACTTTACCTCAAATTAATTAGGTAGGTGAAACGATGATCTATAAAACAAAGCTAATTAGAAGTAGTATTGTAGCATTAATTTCTTTTTGCTGTTTTTTCACATTCTCTTTTTCATCTAATGCCGCTACAAAAGAATATGGTCCTTGGAAAATTACATCATATACTAAAGGTAAAGATTGGGATACTGTAATGATTTATCCTAATAAAGGTACTACAGTAGAGATTAAAATTAAGCAATACGGAGTTCATAAAGGTGAACAAGCAAATATACTTTGGCGTATGTTTGAAGCTGGGACAGTTGGTCCTGAAGGTTGGACAGAAAAAATTAGTACTGACTGGAATGGAACACTTACTTTTACTGGTATGGATCCTCAAAAAGATTATACTATTGGATGGATTGCTAATACTGATAATGATATGAGCGGTCAATGGTCAGTTGTTATTGATGGCAGAGTTATAAGATAATAAAAAAACCATCACAACTGATGGTTTTTTTATTTCATTTTACTAGCTAGTTTTATCATTTCTTCTTTTGACATATAAGAACTTTTCAATTCTACACTCGTATCGTTTTGTACCCACTTTAATATTCCGCCGCTAGGTACAGGATTGTTTCTTGACGGTGACCAGGGTGTAAATGTCCCATGATATTTACTAATAATGACATGTTCACCGCTTCTTAGATTTACATTAGTGCCCTTTTTTTGAATAGACTCAAATACATATTTTCCTTCGGCGCCTTTATCCTGAAAAGTTATTAAAATGCTCTTACTGTTTTCAGTATCTAAATTTTTAAAGATCATCTTCCAATTAGTATAATTTTCAGGAATTAACACATGGAAATTTACTTGTTCTTCTATCCTTGATAACTCGCTTTTTAAATCTAACGATTCGGTATAAGCGAAAGCTCTTATAGGCATTAACAAAGCACATGTCAAAATTAATGCAACAGTGGTTTTTTTTATTATTTCCATACTGTCCTTACCTCCTTTTAATTATATATTTTCCAAAGTGAATTTAGTTATGTATCCTATCTGCAGTAGTATATGACTTCTGTATTATTCATCGAATGTTCAGAAATGTTTCGAGCAAATGGTAACTTTATTTTTTAAAAAAACTATAGGATAGGTTTTAAAAGTCATTTTTATAATCAGATATCTTATTTGGATATATAAAGATATTGTCTTTTTTTATCTTTATTTGACTTTCATGGGATAGCGTTTTTCTACTAAATTTTAAGCCTTTGGCTTCAGTTTATTTACACGCTGTTTGTATGTGAACTGAGTTCAAAGGCTCTTTCTGTGTGGTAAAGGAATTGTAAAATAACGAACAGAGAATCATTTTATTATCCTTAATCTAATGGAATGCAAAAAATGAACGGAAGTATGATAATAATAATGGAATATAATTGTACGGTATTATTGGATTTATTTAAAAATTAGGATAGAGAAAATCGAAGAAATGAGGAAGAACTATATGACTGATAAGAACAATGTATATCTAATAACCAATACAGATCAACTTGATAAGCCCGATATAATTGCGTATGATCGAACGTTCGTTTTGAAAGAAAACCAAGAAGTTTTGGAAATGATCCATATTGGTCGTGAAACCATTACATATGATGGTGATATGAAACATTTTAACGAACTCCCGAAAGAAGTTTCCCTTTTCAAGCGTGTGAAGGTGCGACAGCACCAACGGTAAGGGGAAGATAAATTCCGGTTAGGGGACAGCCCAAAGGCTTTTGTTTTTGAATGTTATAGGGTATCATCAGTCTTATATCGAATAAGGATTGATATATCAATGAAATTAGATAGTAATAACCATTCAGTGTTCTTAATGTATTATCATCTTGTTTTGGTCGTAAAATACAGAAGAAACGTAATCAATGACACGATTTCAGACTATGCGAAAGAGAAATTTGTCTCATTGAGCAAAAACTATAATATTGAATTGGTCGAGTGGAACCACGACATCGACCACGTTCATATCCTCTTCAAAGCTCACCCAAATACAGAATTATCCAATTTTTGTCAACGTTTACAAAAGTGCCAGTTCAAGGATTATCAAAAAAGAATTTCCTCTTATCCAAAAGAAATTATGGAAAGAGATGTTTTGGTCGAGAAATTTTTGTTTGTTGACTACTGGTGGCTCACCTATTGAAGTCGTAAAAAAATATATTGAAAACCAAGGAATGAAGTGAGGTGATTTGATATGACTAAACAAAACAAAGCGTATAAGTTCCGTTTGTACCCAACAGATGAACAGGCATTCATTATCCGAAAAACCTTCGGTTGCGTTCGTTTTGTATACAACAAAATGCTAGCAGAACGAAAAGCGACGTATGAGTTGATGAAAGAAAATAAAGAAGTATTGAAAAAAGTAAAACACCCGACACCTGCTAAGTACAAGAGTGAGTTTGAGTGGTTGAAAGAAGTGGACTCATTATCGTTAGCAAACGCTCAACTAAACTTAGATAAAGCATATAAAGCCTTTTTCAAAGGCAATGCCAAATTTCCGAAGTTCAAAAGCAAACGACACAAACAAAGCTATACGACCAATGTCGTGAATGGAAACATTCAACTGTTGGACGGTCATATCAAATTACCAAAGCTCAAAATGGTGAAAATTAACCAACATCGAGCCATTCCTTCGGAATATACAATCAAGTCTTGCACACTATTAATGACTGCATCAGGAAAATACTACATTTCCATTCTGACAGAGTACGAGAAGGAGATTGAAAGCAAGAAAATCGAACATGTTGTAGGGTTGGATTTTGCGATGGATGGATTGTTTGTCGATAGCGAGGGTAAGAAAGCCAATTATCCAAAGTTTTATCGTCAAATGCTCTCCAAGTTAGCGTCTGAGCAACGTAAACTTTCTCGGAAGAAGAAGGGTTCTTCAAATTGGAATAAACAGCGTATTCGAGTTGCCAAAGTTCAAGAGAAAGTCTCCAATCAACGCAAGAACTTTCTTCACCACAAATCAAAAGAATTGGTGACGACTTATGATGCCATTATAATCGAGGACTTAGATATGAAAGCGATGTCACAAGCCTTAAAGTTCGGCAAAAGCGTGTCTGATAATGGTTGGGGAATGTTCACATCTTTTCTGAAATACAAACTACACGAACAAGGAAAGCAACTTGTCAAAATCGACAAATGGTATCCTTCTTCTAAAACGTGTTCCAGTTGCGGGCAAACACAATCTATGCCGATGAACATTCGAGTCTATGCTTGTTCGTGCGGACTACATCTCGATAGAGATGTGAATGCGGCACTCACTATCAAAAAAGAAGGCATTCGCTTATTAGCGATTGCCTAATCATAAAATATAAACTCTTGGAACAAGAGGGTTAGCTTGGTCCATTTCGTCAGCTAATAAAAGTGGCGATTACCCAAGAAGCCCCCCACTTCAAGCGACCCGTAAGGGAGGTAAGTGGTGGGTAGTTCACAGAGTTTAAGTAGGGCGGAAGTTAGTGTTGTAATAATGTACCTACAGTGGTAATATAAGGTTATAAATTCTGTAATTTATTTTTTGCAACCCCTTAGGGTTAGCGGTTTACTTAACAAATTTTAGAGCCTTTGGGTTCAGTTATCTACACCTTTTTTGCGTGTAAACTGAACTCAAGGGCTCTTTTTGCGTTGTGGAAAAGATGTAAAAAATAAAAAACAGACATTTAGGGGATTATTATTAAATTATTGAGAGGGTGCTGTATATGTACAAAATCACAACATTTTCAGACATGGGAAAAGAAAAGGTTGAAAAGGGTCTAAAGGGTTTGCCTTTTAAAAAATTGAAAACGAGTTTTGAGTGGCGAGCGGATCAACATATCTTTCAAATCGTACCTTTCGCTAATCAACCACAATACGGACAAAAGGGCTATCGTGCTTATTTTAACGGAGATGTGGACGGAGGTATTTATTTGTTTGATACGTCACTTGGCTGGTGTAACCCGAATGTAACAGGTGTAGAATACACGTTAACGCATGAAGGATACACACAAACGGAATGGCGAAAAGAGTTGCGGAAACGTCCATCGTTCAAAACAATTGATGCCAAAGGAATGTTCAAAAAAGGGAACGTCATGATTGTGCTAGTTGGCGATCAAGTGCATCTGCAAATTCGAGGGAAGTGTTTAAAATTAATAGATTGTTTGAGAGAGATTGAAATCATAAAAGGTGAGTTATTACCTAATGAGTTCAATCTCTTTTCTTTTGTTGAGGATGGTGTGGCGATATGAACAAGTATATGGAGTTTTATACACGTCATAACGCCTATCAGATCGACTTGCACTCACATGTCATACGGAAAGATGGAGAAGTCATTGCGGAAGGTAACATATTCGTTCATGAGCTGTTAATGGGGTATCCAGCATGGATTATCATTACTCCTAACAACGAATATTGTCCGCCTATTTATTTAAAGACCAACATTGTACAATCTGTCCTGCCTGAGTATGAAGTATTCGACGGCGTACCAATCGAACGAACGTATTTTCAAATTCGTTATCAAGAGAAAGAGAAATTACGCGTTTTTCGATGTGCTGCCATGGATTCCATACAGGCAACGTTGATTTTTCGACTTTCTCATCATGAGAATATCCGTGGGATTTTTAACGAAAGTGGCTTGCTAATAAAAAAGGCATGAGGTGATCAAGATGAAATGGATACAAGTTTTGCTGAAGAAGAGAAAAAAAGAAGATTGTCTAAAGACCGTCTCTCTCTATACGGGTAAGGTTGGGTATCAAAAATTCCAAGACAACCTCCCGTTTGAAGGATGGTCAAGAGAGTTAGCCGTTGATTCCGATTTAGTTGTTGAAGTGCCACAGAAAGCCATTCGAAATGTCTCTTCACGTGAATTCAACTACAGATTCGGTGTGGTATTCAAAGTGCAAATTTAATCGTCTTTACACCCTTCCTAGCAGGGAGATTAGTCTTCTCCCCTGTTGCTAGGTTTAGGGGAGTGAAGGAGGATTTTTTGTGTCAAAGAGTTGTGATACGTGTCTCTTTCGTATAGAGGGACAACACTACGAGATGAAGCGCTGTAAAAAGTGCTCATTAACCAATCGAGATTTCTATAAAGAAGAGGTACAGGTTCCAACCGCAGCCAACAAGATGGAAGAGCTTATGCTTAGTGGACTCTATCCATCCAAACAACATAATCAAGCAAAACGGAACGCCATTAAGAAAGAATTGATGGATCGGTTATATGATTCAGAAGAAAAGCGGTTTGTCTATAAACAACTGAATGGTGTGGCCAAGTTTGTGACGAAGAAGATTTACGAAGTCGATACGTACTCGTTGAATGAGTATTTAGACGACAAAGGATTACTTCTTCCCATCATCAAAATTAACAACACCATGTTGAAAGAGGAGCCAGAAGTCGCAAAGCTATTAGCGCCTTATGAAGAAGAACCCACCTATTATGCGAGACCTTCGTTTAATAAAAAGGGCAAAGAATTAAATTCATCAAGAATCTTTCCAGTCCAAAGTTGGTCGGATGACGAACTAATGAAGGAATATCTTCTATTGAAGAATCAGCATCAAAGCCTTGAAGCGGAATACAAACGGGCGATGGAAGAAATGGGACAGTGTGCGGTTCTTCAGGAAAAAAAGAAGCTCACGTATGAGTATGGGTCCATTTCCTACATACCGCATGCAACTCGTTATCGCATTGCGGATATTCATGCGGATTTAGGAGAGGATTTTCTGTACATATACGGCGAACCTCATCATCCATCATTAGAAGAATTTTTACTAAAAGGAACGATCTCACAAAGCGAGATTGATCAATTTCGGACGTTGAAGGATATCCGAGTCGAATTCACCATTATGAGTTTAGAGAGTGAGGATCGTCAACATGCGATGTTCAAAGAACGCACTCTTCAAATGTCCATGAACCGAAGTATCGTATCATACTAAACCCAAGAGTCAATTAACCCATGTGTTAATTGGCTCTTTTTTGCGTTTTGATCAATTAAATAGAGGAGACAAGAAGATGACAACATTATCAAACCATTCAAGAGTATATAAGGCACTACATTTGTTTTGTGGATTAGGCGGGGGCTCATTAGGATTTGCCCATGCACAAGAAGAATATAGAGGAATCAAAGGACGTTTTGAAAACTTAGCCGGAATTGACGTTGATCCAGAGGCCTGTGCGGACTATGAACGTATCACAGGCTCTAGAGCGCTCAATTTAGACTTGTTTAGCCGTGAGCAATACATCTTGTTTCATGGTCACGAACCCGACGAAAACTGGCAAGAAATCACGCCTACACGCTTGCGTAAATTAGTAGGGGATTGTCCAGATGTCGTATTCACAAGTCCACCATGTAAAGGATTTAGTGGTCTACTATCTGAAAAAAGTGCCAAGACAAAAAAATACCAAGCATTGAATCAACTAACGGTTCGAAGCACGTATTTGACGTTAGAAGCATTTAAGGATGATCTACCAGGTCTTTTTATTCTGGAAAACGTACCACGAATTACGTCGAGAGGAAAGAAGCTCTTAGAGGAGATCAAACAGCAGCTACGTATGTATGGCTATGTCATTAATGATGATAAGGACCAATACCACGATTGTGGAGAGATTGGGGGATTGGCACAACGTCGCAAGCGTTATTTAATGATTGCGCGTCACCCCGAAAAGCTTGATTCGTTTGTCTATCAGCCACCCACATACAAAGTGAAGAATATAGGAGACGTACTAGAGACTGCCCCGCTTCCGTTTGATGAACGATATAACAAGATCCATCACCTTTCCAATCTTCAATGGAAAACGTGGGTGCGTTTGGCGTTAATCCCTGCTGGTGGCGATTGGAGAGATCTAGACAAAGTAGAGTGGGAGAAGTATCGCATTGTTCCTGAACACCATTCATCGATTGAAGAAGGCGTACCGCTTGAGAGCAACCCAAGTACAGGATTCAAGTCCGGCACACATGCGGCAATCTATCGTATGCAGAATTGGGAAGAGACGTCTCGTACGGTGACAGGAGCTGTTGGCCCTAATAACGGAGCGCTTTGCGTGAATGACCCAAGACTACAACACCAAAAAGGACGCTACTCAAACAAATGGCAACTGCTGAAATGGAATGGTGCCGCGACAACGGTAACAGGCGCCGGGGATATTCAGTCAGGAGCTCAAAGTGTCGCAGATCCGAGAGTACCAAAAGAAACAGATCGTGATATTTCTATTATCATCTCTGAGGATGGTACGTGGCATCGTCCGCTTACGACCCTAGAGTTAGCGGTTCTACAAGGTTTTCCTTTAACGATGCATGACGGAACACCCTTTGAACTTGCGGGTAATAGTGATGCACGTTGGAGAGAACGAATTGGCAATGCGGTTCCACCTGCAGCGTCACAAGCCATCGCTGAAACCATGTTGCGAACCATGTTGGCGCAAGAAACAGGCGATTGGTTAATGTCTGCTGATCCTATTTGGGTACAGCCGTTAGACGAGAAAGAAAACGATTATAGAGAGTTAGGAAACTAGAAAATAATTAATTAAAGGAGGGGAAACCTTCGGCTAATGAAGTGTTAGCGGAAGGGGTTCCCTTCTACTTTCATCATTAGTCGAAGTTTACTATGGATAACACAATGATTGAGATTATGGAAGAAATGAGAGAAGTCTATTTACGCGATAACAAGCCAGTTGTGATGGGGGTGAGTTTTGGAAAAGATTCCATTCTCATGCTGACGTTAGTGTGGAAAATGCTTGAATCATTACCCCCACATCAACGTGTCAAACCGGTACATGTGATTACGTCGGATACAGGCATTGAAGCGCCTGTGATGACCGATTATATCCACCGTTGCTTGCTGAAGGTGAAGAAGTATGCCGAAAAGGGTACCGCACGATCGAATGGACCTTTACCAATTCAAACACATTTGGTGCGACCAGCAACTACATCGTCCTTTTTCTACAAAACGTTAGGGCGTGGAAATCTCATGCCAACAGGAAGAGTAAAAAGTAGATGGTGTACGGATCATCTAAAAATTAAACCGATGAAGGATAAGATGATGCAGCTGATAACTGAAGCACCTTGTACATTAGAGAGCGATCATCGGTTAAGTCTATGGCTGGCGGTTCGAAATGAAGAATCTGCCCGAAGAAAACAATCCATCTCGAAATATGCAGAAGGTGAGGGTTCTAAGTGGGCAAGACACACCGATTTTGAGAGGGATGTCATTTGCTATCATCCTATGAAATTTATCACGTCGGATGAAGTATGGTTTGCGCTCCTAGACGAGGGCAAATTGCCGTTTGGTGTTCATATGGAAGAGGTTATCTCTCATTACTCGGAAGACGTCTTAGAATGTGGAATAAAGACGAGTAGTGACCAAGGTTCATCTTGCGGAGGAAATCAACGTCAAGGATGCTGGACATGCGGCATGAGTAAATTAGAAGATCCGATGCTCCTTCGCTATATTGGAGAAGGAAAGGCTGACTATGTGCATCTTCTAGAGTGGAAAAAGCTTATGCTTCGGATGAGAAATGACATTCGCTATCGTGAAGTCATGCCAAGAAGAAGCTTAGATAAGCTTCTAAAGGATTTAAAAGAGGATAACCAACTCGGTCTCTTTGCCTTTGGAGAGGAAGAAGACAGTCACTACTATGAATCGTATGATCGCGCAAGCAGTGATCACTATTCACCAGGTGGAATGACCGTAGAAGCACGCCGTATCTTGACTGAATATCTCATGTACATTCAGCAAGAGACAGGAATGCTACTTCTCACACAAGAAGACTTAGCGATGATTACCGATTGTTGGAGGGATACAGACGGAGTAGAGATACGGGTAGAGGATCTTATCCCTACCAAACCTTCCTATGACGGGGAATTGATCTTTCTTCCCAATAAGCGGATTAATCGTAAAGAGACTCAAAATAGAGCGCCTGTTTATTATGTGAATATTGATCTAAAACTTGGTGCAGCCGAGCTTCATCAATTCATGAAGGATCGACGACAAGCAACGGGGAAAAGTATTTTCTTCTTTCCATCCGCTCGAGACTTTTCAAGCGAACAATTGGTGTGGAACAATGCGACATTTGTCGTGTGTTCTGAACACATCACCAGTAGTATGGAAGCACATGAATATGTCTGTAAATGGCTGGGGTGGTCATATCAGCAATTCACAGACCAAAACAAGGAGATGGCCATTCGTCACTTAATACTTAGTGCGTTAGGAGAAGGAATCGAACAGCAACATAAGAGACAATTGGCACAACAACATCCTGTGGAGAATATTGTAGTAGAGGAACAGGATGACGGACAATTTAGCTTAGTGATTTAATCTAAAATCCTTATTTTCATTAATTTTGAAAATAAGGATTTTTTTAGTTGATAGTTTAAAAGTTATCGACTATAATAAGGGTTGTATTCTAGTATTTCTTATTTTTTGCAACCTTTAACGGTTAGCGGTGTAACTATCAAACGTAATGCGATCTTTGGGTCGAGTCTAATTCATTATTCCTTTTTTATGGGAGAATAATGTCTATTTTGACTTTCCAAAGGTCGCTTTTTTGCGTTGTCAACCAAATTTATTGGAAAGGGTGTTTTTAGGATGAAGAATGTAATTGGAGGAAACGTAGCACATTGTATGAAAGAGGTTAGCGATACGCTATTAACAAAGAAGAAGTTAACAGCTGAAATTCGATTAGCTGATGGCAGTAAAAAAATCTATCGTGCTGAGGCAAAGGATTATAACAAAGCCTTAATGGAGATTGTCTATTATGTCAAATCTCTTGAAATTGGCACAGAAGAAAAAGTGTTATGGCGTTTAAACGGCGAGAAATTGTACCGTATGGGCGCTACAGTAGATAAACCAAAGACACAAGGTCGATTCAAAAAGTTTCTTGAATATCTTTTTGCATTAGACTAAATCGTTTTAGGTAAGGTGACCGAGACAGAAGAATTTTCTTCTGTCTTTTTTTTATTAAACATTATTGAAGGGGCGATTTATTATGAAATCATTAACAAAAGGATACCATTTATGGGGAAATCAACAGACAAGTAACGCACCTGTCTATATCTACACAGGTGAGGATGCAGCTAAACTCTTGCTTAAGAATGATCGAGTAGAAAAAGATCCAAAATTCGTGGCGTATTATTTAGACGATGACTTTAAAGTGATTGATCATGAGTTCATTTACTTAAACAGTCTTTTGGATATTCTACTGTCTCCTGGTGAGATTATAGAAAAGGCAAGAAGATTAGCACCTTGTCAGATCGTTACGGCGTATCTCGATAAAACCTATACTCGTTATTTAACTGCCAACGACATTACGATGATGTCATCGCTGAAATATGCGTTTGAATACAACCATATTCAGTTTAGAGATCATTTGTTTGTCGGGAAAAATAATGAATGGGTTTCATTAATTGAGGAAGGCTATCTCAAATTGGGATAAGAGGACAAGACAATGACTATTTCCTCTTCTATTATTGGTCGATTATTAACACTAATGCCTAATTTACGTGTAACAGATCAATCATCTGTCGACTTTGTAATCAATGTGGACTACATCGATGAACAAGATCAACAACAAAGAACGGGGATATACGGAGTCACTCTCACAGGCGAGAAGATGAAAGCATTTCTTGGTACCGTAGAAGAAGGCTATATGGTCGCGATCTATGGTTTACCAGAGAAGATTAGTTATAGCCATTCTGTGATGAATGATGTAAAGGTGCAAGTATGGAAACCAACTTCGGAGATGGAACCTTTTGAGGTCGATGATCCGTTAAAAGAGATGGTTTTCGTTGCCGAGTATACAAGTCCATCGATTCATGTAGTAATTGATGAATTTATAGACGAGCTTCCATTCTAAAAAATAAACGATACGAGTCAAAAGCATTTCATGTACTTGGAATGCTTTTTTTTATTCAAAAAACGAAAAGGGGATTTAATATGTTAAATAATTTATCGTTAGTCGGACGTTTAGTAGCAGATCCATCACTTGAATTTGTCGGAGCAACGGGAGAACCGAAATCAACGTTTCGATTGGCCGTTGATCGACCATACAAACGTGATGGAAAAAAAGTAACCGACTTCCTTGATTGCACAATCTGGAAGAATCAAGCGAATACGATTGCCGAATTTGCCCGTAAAGGCGATATGATTGGCATTGTAGCAAGAGTTCAACTAGCCGAGTATGTCAAAGATAACAAGAAGAAATCCTATCTTGAAATCTTGGCAAGTACATGGTCATTTGCGGGAGGTAGTCGAAAACGAGAAGAAGATAAACCGGCTCCTTATCCGACTACCAGTGGCACTAGCCGAACGTATGACGATCAGGGGGAGTACGATCCATTCAGAGATAGTACTCCTATGCCTATAGATAATCGCTTACCTTTCGATTAATGAAGCGCTATTAAACAGATAAAGAGTAGAGGAGAGCATTTCAATTCATTGAGATGCTCTTTTATTTTATAAAAAACGAAAAGAGGATAAAAATATGAAACTACAATTTGGACAAAAAGTGTTATTAAAAAACAATAAGGTCGCAGTCGTAATTAATAATCATTCAAAGAATTTTGATGGGTATATTGGCGAGGATTGTATGTTGATTAAGAAAACAGCCATTATTGATCCGTTTACCAGTATTATCACGAACGAATCTGAAAAGGGAGTACTGGCAGCGAAAATGTACCAAACAAAACGAGAGTTGTTAGAAACCCTTCGTCCCAACTCCACGATCGAGACAGAAAGTGGAGAACAAGTAAAGTTTCTTAAAATGAATCGCACGAGATTTCTTGCTCAAGATTTGGCTAATGGTCTTCTATATAACTATCAAGTGTATGCGTTTAAGAGAGTACTATCTCACGGTGAACCAGATGAACGTGAGGAAGAGATAAAGAAGTTGGTCCAAAAGTATAAGGGTCAAACGATCCTAACCATTTATGGTCCATGCATCGTAGAGGGCTTAGATTCTACTCAACAGTACGTAGAAATGACGGAGTTTGGAGAACTATTTACGCTTTCCTTGGAAAACTTCTATCAGGAACTAATCGATTCTAATGAAGAGGCACCATTACATGTATAAAACACAAGGGGAAAGTGAGGAAAATAAAATGGAACATAAACCAGGAGAGATCATTGAACTATGTGATGGCAAAGTAGCAGTAGTGGTGAAGTATTGGGATGAAAGTGAAAGCTTACTGTGGTGTGATATTGAAACAGGTAAATATATTGTGGAGGTAACGGATGTTCTTCCAGAACCACCAGAAAACCCACCACAATGGGCATTAGACGCTCGATACGCAATCTTAGAGACGGAACGAAAGCGTCAGGTATTAGAAGCCTTAACACCTGATCAATTTATTCTATTAAGCAATGGTGTTGTCACAAGAGTTAAACAAGTAAAAGCGAATGTCATACTCACAGAAACGGAAACGGGAATCGGTTGTTACAACTACCCGATTGATTGGTTTGTCCGTGTTGTGACGGTATTTGCAAAGATTACGTGAGAAAAGGCCGCTTGGTCTTTTCTTTTTTAATTACACTTTAGGAGGAATATATCATGTCTCACATTGGAAATAAAATGCGCGCTGGTTTTTTTGCGACACCAGAACGCCAAGGAGAATACATTAAAGCGCTTTTAACCGTAGAAGGAGAAGGATGTTGGTTAGATCCCACGTGCGGTGAAGGCGAGATCCTAAAACAAATCGCGCCATCATCCGTACAAACCTACGGTGTGGAAATTGAAAAAACGAGAGCGTATAAGGCAGCCGATCAATTATCGCATTGTCTACATGCTTCGTTAGAGTCGATGGTAATTCAAAATGAAGCCTTTAGCTTACTTTTTTTGAACCCACCGTATGATGCGACGATGAAGGGGATAGAGGATGACCGAACGGAGCGTAAGGAATGGACGACATTACAACAATCCATTCGTTATCTGCAACCGGGCGGCGTAATGATCTACATCATCCCAAGCTACCGCTTTGCAGATCGCACCATTGCACGATTCTTATCGACACAATTTGAAGATATCGGCATGATGAGGTTTTCAGATGAAGACTATTCCGATTTTCGTCAATGTATCTTCATTGGTCGAAAGCGCACAGCTGTCCATAAAGAGGTCAATCAGAAGTTATTTGACTTCCTTTTACACATGAGTAATGAAGCGTTTATTGAGCAGAGTGTGACGCCTATTGAAATGATGGTTGGGCAAAAGACATGGGCGGTTCCAGAAGGATTAGCTGAAATTAAAACCTTTTATAGCAAGATTGAGGAGAAGTCGAAATTTGTCGAAAGTATTCAACAATCTAAGGGGTTTCAAGCCTTTAAAGAGCGTACAAAACCGAAAGAGCATACTTTTGGTGGTGATCCGATCTTACCGATTAATATGGGTCAGCTGAGCTTACTGTTAGCCTCTGGTTCCATTAATGGATTAGTAGGGGAAGGAGACCATCTCCATCTGGTACAGGGTCAAGAGGTGGTCACGAAGATTAGTGAAACGGAAGAAATCGTTCACGATAACGGATCAAAAACCATCATCAATAAAACAAGAACCAAGCGTGACGTCAACATTAAATTTATTACGAGTAACGGCTTGGTACGAAAATTAATGTAATCAAAATGAGGAGTGACTAGAGATGAAAATCTTTACGAATAGAGAGACAACGCTTGTATCCAAGTGGTTCGATGGGAATTTGGACGAGTTAATTAACCAAAAAGGTGCTCATATTCAAGACGAGATGACCTTAATGAGCTTCGTTAGTGAACAATTAGAAGAGATGATTAAGGAAGAGCTTAATCAATTATCAGAAGGCTATATCTCTGAAATTATCGAAGATAGTTTTCAACGAATTAACTATCGTGCATTAATTCAATATTACCGTGAATCATAAGCATTTTTGAGAGGACGTTGTTTCCTAAAGAAAGTATTGCAAAATAAAATAAATGTCTATATAATGGGTTTATAGTAATTTTTTTCTATTTATTTGCGACTTTAGGTCAGCGGTTAACTAACAAACACACAGCCTTTGGGTTGATTTCTATACAGGGATACCTGTGTATTTATCATACTTCAAAGGCTTTTTTTGTGTCTTCAAAGCTATATTGATGAGTGTTAATGAACGAGGATATTTCGTGCTTCAGCGCGGCGTATGCTCGTTTTTTATATTACTAAACAAGTTGAAAGGGTGTTTTTATTATGACGTACAAAAAGAGAACAAAGAAAGCCAATCAAGAAACGCAAATGGAGCGAGTAAAAGAACTAACCAACATGTTAGAAGAAGGAGTTCGAAACTTTTCCTACGATCCTGACCATTTTAAAGCGTTGTTGAAAATGAAAGCCTTAATGCCATCTTATTCATTTCGCAATATCTTATTAGCGATGGGACAGATGGAGCATGCTTCCTTTATTGCCCCGTTCAAAAAATGGAATGAACTTGGTCGTAAAGTAATCAAAGGGGAAAAAGCGCTTCGAATTTTAGCTCCGAGATTTAAAAAGGTGGAACCAGATTGTAGTCAGGAAGATGTCGTTGAACCGTCAGAGGGTGAAGTGGAAGTTTGTGGATTCATTGCCGTTCCGGTATTTGATGTGTCCCAAACGGAACCAATCTCTGATGATCAAGGTGCTCTTCCGATTGACGAACTCAAGCCTGTATTAAAAGGTGAAAGTGAACAAGCAGCCGACATCGTGAACATGGCTGAATGGATCGCCAAGAACGATCAGTGCCCCGTTACATACGGCAATGCAGGGACAGCGAATGGTTTTTACCAACCGTCTCTTCATCGCATTGTGGTATCGGATCGCTTATCTGGAAATCATCGAGCGAAAACACTTGTTCATGAATTGGTCCATTCCAAAGTTCATCGGTATTCAACTGTATCCAAAGAGGAACGTGAAGTCGTAGCTGAAGGTTGCGCCTTTGTTATCTGTTCTTACTTTGATTTAGATACCTCCGACTACTCTTTCCGCTATGTAAAGAGCTGGAGTAAATCAGATGATGCGTTATTGACGTACGGCAGCCAAATTTGTGATGTCGCCAAAACGATCATTCAAGAATTCGAGGAAGCAAAAGTGACATTGTCTTCTGCCGAATTAGTGAGTGCTTAACGATATGCAGATGGTGGATTGTTTACATCAAGAAACCCATCGTGGATTAACGTACTACGTACAGTATGTAGGCAGAATCTATGAAGAAGAAGTCTTTAAAGTGTACGTAAAAGGAACCATGCATACCCTCACTTGTGGGTTTGCTGGATCAATTGAAGAAGCGCGTAAGGAAGTCATTGACTACCTCAAAAACGAGCTTGTGGCAACAACTTAACAAAACAATAAGGGGAGGTGTATCCCTACCGTTGGATCGTGAAGCGGTGAGGGATACCCCTTACCTTTTCGATCTGATAGAGGGACAACATGAGCAAAGTAGAGTGGAATTTTAATGAAACAGATGAACAGCCAAAAATGATGGAAGTGTACCACGAAAAGGCATGGTATGACGTATTCTGTTACGGACTAATGGTACAAGAACCAGAGAAGTCGTATCAAGATGCGACCTTGTTATTAGCGATCGTCGCAGGAAATGATAGCGCGATTCAATCGTTGAAAGCATCCATCGACTTAGGATCGAAAGGTCTCTATTTTGGTCAAGGAGAAAAAGGCTTAACAGCGTATGAATTCAAGCGTGAATTTTCCTTAACTTCTGAACGAGGAAAGTACAACAACTTCGGGATCTCCCTACAATCCAATCGTAAGGCGGTCATTATTGCTCACGATAAATTAATGGGAAATGACGAATACGTCATGTGCTTTGATGAAGATGTGTCGGAAGAAGTAAGGAAAGTGTTAGGTGGAGGTAAATATGGCTTACATATCTTGCCTGAATGGAAAGAGGTCGTGTATGACGAGCTCTTAAAGCGAAACTACATTGAACCGGTTGAGTTTTATTATGACCCGTCATTATTCAATGAGTCGTTTACCATTTTACGGTTGAATTTGAGTGAAGAAGAAGCGGATGAATTGATTTCAACGCTTATCAAACAAAAGAAGATTGCTTTTCCACACGTAGGATCAGGAACGTCACTAGAAGGAGTAGACGATTTAACAACCTATATGCAAACCTACGTGAATGCGCTGGTTGAAAAAGTGTCTATGCAGGTGAAGCCGACGCATGACCCGATGGAACATTCAACGATGTCAGTCTTTAACGACTATAAGCGAAAACTATTCCCTGTGCAGTCTCATGTATCAACAGGAATAGCAAAACGACTTTTTAATCAAAAAAGCGTCATTATACAAGGTGAGATGTCAACGGGGAAGACGACGATCATGACAGCGATAGCCGATGGCTACAACAAATTAAAAGGGAAAACAGGATTCTTCTCATGTGTATTAGTGCCGCCTTCTTTAACGAAGAAATGGGCAGAAGAAGAAATTCATGCGATTTTACCAGACGCAGAAGTTCATCTCATTCGTCATACCAAACAGCTCATTGATTATCACGTGGCGTGGACGAACCAAGGAAGACCAAAGCCAACGAAACCCACGTTCTTTGTCATTTCCTTTACGACGATGCGTGGAGATTGTGCGTATGAACCGGCGGTACACTTTCAAAAGATTAAAACGAAGAAGCAAGTATTAGGTCAAAGGCAGCCTTATCGTTATGGCTATTATTGTCCGACCTGTGGAAGTGCTCATCAAGTGGTTTCATCGGAGACAACTCGTTTGAATGAGCAGGGCGAAGAGGTGACTGATCGAGATACACGAACGATGGATGCAGGAGAATTTGGAACAACGAGACGAATTCGCAATTCGAAAAAACCTGCTAATGCCTTCTGTTCAGAGTGTGGAGACAATCTATGGACCAAACGTGTTCCAACTCGTTTCTCCTCCTTTAAAGAATGGAGTCAGTATGAGAAAAAGCTCTCTTATGCGATTAACGATGGAAAAGGGAGAGTAGAGGACGTTCAGTCAACACAGCAATTACAAAATGTAAAAGCTCAAGGTGAGAAACTAAAAGATGCGGTACGAGCAACTCTACCAGACTTCAAAAAAATGGTCGGCAAGCCTAGAAAGGTTGCGGCTATCGAGTATATGAGACGACGTATGAAGAACTTTTTTGATCTTACCATCGTGGATGAAGTTCATGAGTTAAAAGGTGGTATGACGGCACAAGGGAACTCCTTAGGAAGCCTTGTCGCCATTAGTAAAAAAGTGATCGCAGGAACAGGTACCCTCTTCGGCGGCCGTGCAGAAGACGTGTATTACCTTCTATGGCGCATGTTCCCCACAGAAATGGTTCGAGCAGGATTCAAATTTTCGGATGTTCGTTCATGGAATGAGCAGTATGGAAATATTGAGGTGACAACCATTAGCTATGAAGATAAGGGTGAGTATAGCAATAAACTAAGCCGTGGTGGTGTGAAGAGAACAGAGAAGATTCTTCCAGGTATATCACCATTTGTCTTTTCAAAGTTTCTCATGCAAAACGCCCTTTTAGTGAGATTAGTAGATGTATGGCCAGATCCGGTCGAACTCGTGAATGTTCCAACCATTTTAGTTGAGATGGATGAAGAGTTGAAAGAATCCTATCAAGCGATGGAACATGATTTCTTACGGGCGATTGAAAGTAGAGAAGATGGTCATAAACTTTATCTACCATTGACAAACAATGGTGTAGCCTTCCCCGACAATCCTTTTACTTATCCAGAAGTGACGGTTAAGAATGAGGACGGGACGCGTGATGTTATTTGGACACCGAAACGGTTAGATGAAGATCGACTATTAAACAAAGAGCGAAAGCTACAAGAGATTCTTAAAGATGAAATTGCAGAAGGAAGAAGTAGTATCGTCTACGTTCGTGATACAGGAAGTTCCGTAGAAGGACGCGACATACAGCCCCGCCTGCAGCACGTCATTGAGCAGATACCAGGCGCAAAAGTAGCGATTCTTCGTTCCAACACTACGAAAACCGATGAACGTTCAGATTGGCTAAAACGGAAAGTGGAGCAAGAGGGCTATAACGTCATTATTGTGTCGCAGGAGCTTGTTAAAGTAGGCCTAGATTTGTTGTGCACACCGACCCTTATTTATTATCAGTTCTCATGGTCGCTATTTACACTCAATCAATCGAGCCGACGAGCTTGGCGTATCGGTCAAACCGAAGAGTGCCGAATCTATTATTTAGCCTACAGAGATACCTATCAAGATGCGATGGCGCAACTCATTGCTCAGAAGAATAAAGCCGCAGCTGCCATTAATGGTGAACTAAGTTCCGATGGTCTTAGCGCCATGTTGGGGGATGAAGGGGATCTTCAAGCGATGTTAATTAAGTCGATTAAGAGTGGCGAGAAACTAAAAGGAAGTACAGAAGCGTGGGTAGCGGAGACGTCTGATCGTGCAAGAGAATTACTGAGCGGGATTGGAAAGAAAAAAGCGCCACGTATTCCGAGTGTGTCCGAGCAGTTTGAAAGCTGGTTAAATACCCAAATTGAATCGGTCCCCACTCGCAATGTTCTTCTTCGTCATTGTGAAAAAATCGCTGAATTCATTCAAAAAGGTGCCGTCCCAGGATTTACTGTCAAAGGAAAATCCTTAGAGATTGACTTAGTGGATGTCTTTGGAATGGATCATGTCGCGGATGCGTACATTCTTAATCACTTGATGAGTGCCGTACGCGGGAAAAAAGAAGAAACATCGACCCTTGAGACAAAAGTGGTCGAGGTCAAAGTGAATACAACTAAAAAACGTAAGGCAAAAGATCCGATTGCCGGTCAATTAGCCTTCTCACTATTCGATTAAAGGGAGAGAGTCAAGATGATAACAATTTATTTAGTGGATTTATTTAAGCTAGCGCTAGTGGGTGTTCACCTGCTAGCCGACTGGCATTGTACAAAGCGTATTCTAGAACTTCACATGAGCTATGAGCGCATGGAGGAGATTGAGTTTGAAGGTCTGGAAGACGCCCAACAAGTTGATATTCAATCATTGGCACAAGCGGTCATTGAGGAGGAAAAAAGAAAACAAGTAAACGAAGTGGCAGCCAATCCTGTTTATTCAACGATTGAAGGAACGGAAATGGTCCCGTTTTTCGATGAATTATATCAGGAAGTTAATGGTGTAGTGGAAGCGCCTATGTTGGTTTCTGATTACCCAGCGTTTAGCGATAATGATATTCCAGTTATAAATGAAGGGTTTAATGATGACTCTCAACAGTTTGGTTATAATGCTAGTCATTGTGTAAATAATTCACAGGATGAAATGCTCACAATGGATGATTATGTAGAACCAAGACAGTCAGTATCGTTCTATGAGGGATTACAGCGTCTATCAGGTCAAGTTATTGGGATGGAGCAAAATTTCATTCATTTACAAACTGGGAAATCAAGAGAATGGATTAATGTGGGAGGAAACATTCATCAAATAAATTTGTATGACTACCTTGTTTTAGAAGTTGTGCGTCATGATCAGTCAAATATTGAAATTAAAACGATTAATAAAATGGAGCAAGAAGTAAGCGCAGATTACGGAATTCCAGATGAAATGTTAGCTTGATAGAAAGAAAGCGCGACGCGATCGTCGCCCTTTCCTCTATGTTCATAGATTACTTGTGAATATAGAGGAAAGGAGTACTTCATAATTAAAAAGTCATAGGTATTGAAAAAATATTTTAAAAAAATAGTACTTTTTTATCAAAAAAATACCTCGAATTGCCACGAATGAAAAAAATGTTTGTTAAAATCATGTAAGTAAAGAATATTTTAGGAATTAGGATTATAAAAGGGAGAGAAACACAAATGACACTTACAATTGAAAAATTAGATGAATATATGGAACGATTAGTATCAGGAAATGCCTTTGTAGAATACGTTGAGATTAAAGTAAATAGAATGCAACCAAGCCCCCATGAAGATAGTAAAACACTGTTAAACTTAGACTTTGCGACATCGGCAAATGTACCACAAGATGATGAGTATTATGAAAACATTAAAGAGAGCCTTTACTACATTGAGAATCGTGTGATAAAGCCGCTGTATGACATTCTTGGAGATAATTATATTGTTAAGATCCAGTTTGACTGTGATGGCGAGCTCATTCAAGAGGGCATTGAAATTGTGTCACATATTCATTTTGGCAAGGATTCACCTCTACATGCAATCATGAAAAAAATAGATGTGCGTTTAGCACCCTATATTAAAATGGCTAAGTCCGTTCAGAGCGTAACGTTGAAGGGGCACAATTACCAGCTAAGTCGAATCAACTTTAACATTGTATGTAACGTTAAAGACCTAACAGCTATGTTGAAAGAGCCTGTGAATACAGCTACAAAGTCTCAATGGTACGGTAAAATTCATTTGCTTGTTGCTGAATGGAATAAGACAAAAGATTATAAGTATGAATATAGTTTGCCAGTTACAAGAGGAAAGTTAGAGATTGATATTTCAACGCAAATCTTTACATTTAGAGAAGAGAAAAGAGTATTTAAAAAGTGAAGAGGATCCTACAATACATTACGTTATCGTCGTTAATGGTTTTGGTAGTCATGTTTTCAAGTCAGACGCATGTCTTTGCATCTAGTGATATTCCGAATTTTGTACCGAAACAAGGTGACATGAAAATTGAAGCGAAGAGAATTGATAGTGGGACAAGCTTCATGTCCGATACACTCAATGGCCTGTTACCTAAGGTAATGGATGTGGGGATTAAAGTCATTACCATTATGTTTGTCGCAGCGGTTATTGTCATGGCTTTTGCGTTGTTAATGAAAAATGGCCAATGGACCAAAATCGGAACAGGTGTGATGATGGGTTCCTTCGTTGCTATCATCATGTTACGTGTCGTTCCCATTTTTATGTTGACATCTGATAGAATGAATATTACACTATTTGTTAATGATACGTTGGACTTATTAAAACATATTAGTTTTGTGGCTGCCATAGGAATGGTCATTATCGGATTGTTTATTCGGTTCTTACATCAACTACTCAATCACCCTGATTACTTTAGGTGGAGTAAACGGTTGTACATAGGAGCCTTGATCTTAACAATTCTCTCGACCTTTATTCCAATCTTGTTCACCGCGGCCTAACGAAGGAGGGATTGATCATGTTGAAGCTTGTCATTGATAATCAAAAGAAAGAAGAAGAATTATTAACGTGCCGCAGCTGTAGTTTGTACGATCCAATCTCTGATGCGTGTGGAATTTGGTCAGAGGCGGATATTAACGATCCGATCTTAGTCTATCGATGTGAGGAATATATTCCAAACGATCTGGAGGATACTAGTAATCCCTTAAAAGAAACGTATAGCTTGATCGAAGAGGTGGATGAAGATCCCGTCTTCTATCAGATGTTTGGACAAATCGACATGGCTAAGAACTATCCAGCGCAGCCTGAGTACGATCCGAAACGTACGGATGTTACCTGGTACGTAAACCAAGAGAAACAATTTGGTTGCTGGATCTTAAATACTTCTTCTAAGCGCTTTGTGGTTATCAATGATGAGAGTCCGGTAGTGGGTTGGCACAAAAACGTGTATAAGTCACCCTACCCGTTGCATGATCATGACTCTTCTCCTTCTATTGCACCGTTCATGTGTTGGTTTGTCGATGAGGATGGCTATGGACAGTACGTCTTGTTGGTAGAAGGCGAAAAGCGGATGATCACCGCACCGAGACCTAAAAACTTTAAATAGATCCATGAAAATTGTCAGAAAAAATGGTATAATCTAAATGAGCAAGAGAAGAAATTTCTACAATTGAAACACAAAGGGAAAAACCCTCAAAAACACTTACTAGATAAGTGTTTTTGAGGGTTTTTTCGTTAAGGAATAAGAAATAAAGATGAGGTGCAACCCAGTGAAAAAGGTCTTAATTATGGAAAAAGATATGATTTTTAGAGAAGGTTTAATTCAGGTGTTAAGTCAGGAGTATCACAATTTAGACATAAAAATCTTTCAATCGAATGCTTATTTAGTAGATCGTTACGAGTGGTGCTTAGTCGATGTGTTCAGTTACGAGGAACATTACAAGTTCATTAATGAGTTACAAATGCTAGGTGTGAAGGTCATTGTGTTTTTAAAAGACTTTAATGCTGACAAAGACAAATTACAGAATGAAACGTTAATTCGTGCGGACGGCATTCTGTTAAAAACCATGAAGATAGCCGAGGTCATTAAAGCATTCGACACTATTTCTCAAGATATTCAATACTACCATCCATTAGTAGCTCAGTTAATTATCCATCAGTTAAAAAAGAATAATGAGAAAAGTCTGGAGGTCCGTCGAACCAGTTTACAAGATAGTTTCCTAACAGAACGAGAACTAGATATCTTACAGCTTATAGCGAAAGGGTTAAATAATAACGAAATTGCCGAGAAGCTAACCCTCTCTCCTCTAACGATTAATTCTCATATGAGAAGGATCTTTGGAAAGTTTGATGTGAATAACCGAGTTTCAGCGCTCGTTTATGCCCTCAAAAACGACTTTATCAAGATAAATTAAAAAAATTTCAAAAAAACTCCCGTTCTATGTTAACAAAAAGTGTAATATATGTTATAAATAGAATAACTTATAAAAATATAACAGGAAATTACAATTTCGGGAGGATGAGAAGGATGAAAAAAACAGTAGCGATTTTTGGTGGAGACAAAGAAAGCACATATAAGCAATTAGGTAAGAAAAATGGATGCGATGTTCTTTTTCATAACGGAAAAGCACGAAATGGTGGCACAGTAAAAGCATTTCAACCTCTTGTGAACAAAGCTGATTTTTGTATCGTGCTGCTTGGATCAATTGGGCATATTTCTCAGGATCTAATCAAAGAGCTAGGCAAGGAGCTGGGCAAGCCGGTGATCTTTCAACCAGGTAAGGGAGTTTCCGCAGCGCTTCGCAAGGGACTTGATCTAGTAGAGGCTGTTTAATCAACAAAACTTAGCGTAGTGCTGAAGATAAGGAGGGACCGCAGATGTTTAAAAAGCGCTTAAAAATGGATCGAACGAAGTGTATTGAATGTGGAGGATCAAAGGAAACCAAAAACCCGTTGATTTGTGATAATTGTTATAAAAAAGCGATGAAGGAAAAGATCAAGTAAATGAAGGTTTTACTACGATAAGTGAAATAGAACATTTGAGAATGGAGGAAGAAGAATGATAACAGTATCTCAACTTATAGAGGAAATTCTTGATAATGCTAAAAATGGAAATGATGAAGTAGTGTTTCGTGATAGTAATACAGATCGATCTATAGAGTGGGATTATGCAGATTCTTTTACTAAAAACGGTAAGAATGTGGTCACGATGTCCATTAACCTAGCTGTGTTTGAAGAGATCATCGATGACTTAAATGGTCAAATAAGTGAGTGGCAGACAAAGTATAATAAGCTCTCAGAAATAGTAGCTTCCAAGGATAAATTTCTTATGGTTAAAGACAGTGAGCTTGACTAAGCTCATGAAGGTATCAAACGACTGAATAGAGGTTTTTTTCATCTGAAAATACTGACAATATCGTGGGGAAAATAGCCATAAAATATTAACTTCATATCCTTTTTTGAAAAAACTTAAAAATATAGCCACCCTCATAACTTAGGATGGCAACACGTATCATTGTCTATTTTTCAATGACTCTAATTCATTCAAAAGTATTTCTATCCCTTTAGGGCTGAGAATGATATTACCATTACCAAATTTTCTGTTCTGAGGAGTATATTCACCCGTTACAGCACAAACGCCTCGCGAATGATATTTTTGAAGAATAATTTGATCTTGATCGACAAATATCTCTAACGGCTCTTTATGCTTAATATCAAACGCTTTTCGAAGTTCTTTTGGGAGAACCACACGTCCTAACTCATCAACTTTACGTACAATACCGATTGATTGCAATCTAATCACCCTTTCTACTGGTATTAATAGGTATTTTATCATAGGTACTAAATCCTGTCCTTAATTTTACAATGCAGTTCAACAGTTTAAGAAATGACCATTTTCACTGAAAACCATACAGAAATAAGTTATTTAAGAAAGGACGGGATATAGATGATCTTCTGTGAACATTGCGGATTCGAAGGAGTACTGCATGACACATTTCAGCCAGATGCAGTTGAACGAGGATTTTGGTGTGAACTGTGCGATGGATACACTTACTTTGAGGGACAAGAAGACCAACATAAATTTACTCTCATTAAAGAACAGAGATGCACTTATGAAATTCTAGCTGGACATAATTATAAAAATCTTTCAAATCCCTTACCCCCTTTTCGATATCTAGGCGGAAAATCAAAATGAATCAATGTCCTTACCAGTCAACATCAGGGGAAACGAACAAAAATACTTATCTCTTCTTTTACAAGAGGAATAAAGGATTCAAGCGCCCAAATTCTGAACTAAAGCCAGTCGATAGTCAAGGGGTATCTGCAGTACTATGTTTTTAAAAAAAGAAAGTAGGATCTACAAAATCATAATCTAAAAAAACTATGATCTAAATAATAAATAAAGAAATTTAAAATTAATCATCTAAGAAGAGTCCTAAAATGACCGTGTTCTTTAATCGAAAAGAGTTATCTTAGTGGTGTGTACAAGTGGATGCTCTATTCATAGAATAAAAGCTATTTAGGAAAGATGTGCGAATTGAAGAGCTTGAAGCGTAGCTAGCTTTGACCAGATCAATGGTAGAAGAACATAAGGGGAAGTGACATGTTTAAATTTATTATTGTAGTCGTTTTAATCTTTTTCTCAGAGCATGTTCTATATTATGGAGGCAAAATCTTAAGAAAAGTCGGTGACTTGGCTCTGTGGGGACTAAAATGGCTTATCAATTCCTTGCAAAGAAAACTTTAAGGGATTGTAGAGAATTATGATTCAAACTTGCATTATATTGAGCACCCAAAACGCTTGGTTATATCAAGTGTTTTACTATTAGTTGGGATTTACTGTCTCCTTTTCTATCACCATTAGAAGTCACACACTTAGATGGGTATCTTTCCTATCTTTAGTGTGTTATGGTTGGGGAACTAAATAAATTATTTGGTTTCTTTGTACCTAAAAGTTTCCTCATAATGGGAAGGGGTACACAAAGTTATGAGCATAACCAAAGCAGAAATTTTTGAAAAGCTTAGTACGTTAATTGAGTATGAAAGTACTGATATTACCCATACGGTACCTAACCTAGTAAAATTGGAATATTCTCAAGAAGATCAAAGTTTCCAAGTAACTTCACTCACTAACGGTAGCGCTCGCTTTTATTACGATACAAAGAGTGCCTCAGAAGCCATATATACAATTTTAACTACTTTAGAAGAGAACGTTTAATTATCCTCTTACTTATATAAAACCAAGTTACCATAACTTTATTATGGTAACTTGGTTTTTGTGTTTTATATTATATGAATAGAAAAATGATTGTACTCATGTAATATATTATTTTTCTCAATCGTAACCTTCTATATACTTTGTATATAGAAGGTTACGGAATAAAAAATTGAAAAAATTCGTACAAGAAGACATCTAGCTAGCTACTGTTCGTTCGCAAAATGCACGTGTAACTATTATTACAACAAAAGGGCTGCAGATTAAGGGAAATGTAATTTCCTTTGATCAAAGTTCCATTCTAATTCAAGATCAAAGCAAGAAAACACAACTGATCTTTAATCAGATGATTGCTACCGTCTTAGCAAATCGACGTTTAGTCGTGGACAGTAAGGTTGTTAAGGAGGGAATAATTAAAAAGTCTCAAAAAATAAAAATAGCTTAGAGAAATAAACAACCCTAAGTGATTTTATTAAATTTCAAATTAATAATTGTTAAACTTTAAACAACGATTGATTATTAAAAGCAAAACGAAAGAAGAAATTCTCTTTAGTGATTGGAGAACTTCTTCTTTTTTTATAAATCGAACTATTAAAGTAATTATTCTAACTATTTTAATAGTTTTTTCCTGATTTAGTTCAAGATTTAAACTAAAACCCATCTATTAAAGACTGAATTTAAAGAACTTTCCCAATACATATGTATTAAATCCCGTGCTAAACTTATATATAGAAATAATTAACAAAAAGAGGTTTCTTATGAATTTAAGTCTTAATTTCACACAAAACATATTAAATATACTTCCAACACACTGCCTTGGAACAAATGAAGCTAATGTTAGTAAGCTTCTGTATAGATGCTTCTATCAGTTAGAAAATAACCAATTACAAAATGATTTAGTTAAAAAGGAAATCCACAGTGAGGACTTTACAAATTGGATTATTACTATAGAAAGTTTCAGCTGGAGTAATGGAAGTAGTGGCAGCGTTAATGATGTTATAAACACGTGGAAATATATAATTAAAAAAAATTTAAACAACGCTTCATATTTATTAGATATTAAGGGAGCAAAAGAGTTTCAGGAGGGGGTAACACCTGACATATTAGGTTTAGAAATAATAGATACATATACTGTTTCTATTACATTTAATAATCCATTCCCCTACTTTAAAGAAATTTTGCTAAACCTTAATTTATCACCAGTCAAGATGCTTAATCTTCAGACAGAATTAAGGCCTTATGGATTAGAAAACTTTAAAAATGAAGAATATCTGATTACAAACAATCATCATTTTATAAAAAAATGGGATGAAGATGAATTAATAATTGAAAGTGATAAGAAAAGTAGGACAAGTAATCGTTATAAATTTACATTTTGTAACGATTCTGAGTTGGTTTTAAAAAGAATTCAGACAAATGATTTACATATACATGATGGTGGTTTGTTACCTAGTGATCAAATTTACGAATCTTCTATTAGGTATTTAAAATATTATGATTTTCTAAGTACCTATTATCTATTCCTAAATATGAAAAGAGAGAATAGAATGCCTTTAAATTTACGACGAAATTTGATGAGAGTCATACACCAAGATAATAAATTTATTACTGACGTAGATAAGGTTCAAACACAACAATTAGTGCCAGTATCCTTAAGAACCTGGGGAAATTCCCATAAAGACTTAGAAACATACTCTACAAATCAAAAGTATGATGGTCTATCCAATCCATTAATTTTTATATGTAATGACGAAATAAGTTATATCAATTTAGCAAAAAAAATAATTAAATTATGGGAAAAAGAACTAGGAATTGTTGTTGAATTGAGAGTATATGGCTGGGACGAATTTATATATAAGCTTTCCAAGGGAGAGTATGACATCTCACGTGGTGGATGGGTAGCAGATTTTCCACATGCATATAGCTTTTATGAAGTTATGAGCTCCACTAGTTATTCAAATTATTCAAATTGGCATAACGAGGAGTTTGATAATCTCCTTTCTCTTTCAGGTTGTACTAATGACCAAAACAAGCTAAATAATTACTTTAGTAAAATGGATAAATTAATCACTGAGAACGTACCAATTATACCAATTTATGAGCACAAACTTAGACAACTAATTAGCAGTGGTGTTTCACATTTTGATATATCTAATACTGGCATTATTAATTACGATGGAACCCATCTAAACTTTAAAGGAGGTGAAATCTATGAAAAAGATCGTAGTTCGTAAACTTGCTACAGTAACTGTACCTCAACTTCGTCCAGGAACTTAATTAAAGCTAATAGGTATTAAATAGGGGGAGGTGAAATCTATGAAAAAGATCGTAGTTCGTAAACTTGCTACAGTAACTGTACCTCAGCTTCGTCCAGGAACTTAATTAAAGCTAATAGGTATTGAAATAGGGGGAGGTGAAATCTATGAAAAAGATCGTAGTTCGTAAACTTGCTACAGTAACTGTACCTCAGCTTCGTCCAGGAACTTAATTAATATCATAGCATACATTCAATAGATGCTGTGTACCTAGATAAATTGGTACATAAAGCAAAATAGAGAGTAGCCTAAGGGCTGCTCTCTTTAACAAGAAAGGAGCATAAATATATGGATAAGCAAGCAAAATTTAAATTAAAAGATACTTTTTTTATAGCACAGAACGGTGATAAAGTTCAATTTGGTGATGAGCCAGGATATAGTTTTGAGGTGTTAGACGAATCGGGGTTTTTTCAAGATTTTATTGTACTACTTGACGGTACTAATACCATTCAAGATATAAAGTCTCAATTACAGCCTGTCTACCCGGAAATAACCGAAGATTATATCGAGGAACTTATTCTAGATCTAGATAGAAACTTCTTAATCACTGTACATAATTCTCCAAAAAGAATTATTGAACCTAAACATATAAGTAATCTAAATTTCTTTGAAAACTTTTCAACTTTAGGAAATACTAACGAGGATTTATTAGACAATATTAGAAATTTAAAGTTAGGAATAGTTGGCTTAGGCGGTTTGGGTAGTAACATTTTAATGCAACTGGCAGGATTAGGCGTGAACAATATTTACATTATTGAACCTGATAATGTAGAAGAGAAAAACTTGAACAGACAGTTTCTTTATAGAATAAGTGATATTGGTAAACCAAAAGCAATTGCTGCAAAAGAAAATATATATGGTTTAAATCCTGATATAAAAATTAGTACAAAGATTTTAGAAGTAGCTTCTACTCAGGACCTTCTTACTCATTTACCGAATGATATTGATTTATTAATTTGTGCAGCGGATCAGCCTCTATTAAAAATTCAGTTATGGTGTAATCAATTCTGCCTAATTAATGATATTCCACTTATAACAGGTGGTTTAGGTTGTACACAAGGTCATTTCCTTACAGTTATTCCTAATCAGACACCTTGCTTAGAGTGTTTTTATCATAATTTACTAAAAAATGATGAGGTAAAGAAAACGCTTAATCAACTAATGGATTATAAAAACAAAAATGCAGCACTAGGAAATAGTATCAATCTAATAGCTAGTTCCATCATTTCAGAAATTATAAAAATATTTTCTTTAGACTTAGCACCTGTTTCGCTAGGAAAAAGGGTCTTTATAGATTTTATTAATTTAACTTATAATTATGAAAATAATTGGCTTAAAGATGAAAGCTGTAATTGTAATAACAAACCGTCACTACCAATGAAAACTGTATTAGAAGAATTGGAAGGTGATCTACTTGGAATTTAATATAAACTTTGATAATAATTATGGATTCAAAGAATTAAATCCTGCTACATGCCAGGATACATCTACAGCTAACATCTTACACAACATTTATAAAGGCCTGTTCTTTTATAATGGAATTACATTAACTCCCGGTATGTTAAATGAATTAAAATTTGACGAACAACAAAATACATATACTTTCTTCTTAAGAGAATGTGTTTGGTCAGATCATTCTCCAGTTGTTTCTGCAGATTTTGTAAGCGCTTGGATGAGCGTCATAAAAGGAATGGATATTAATATTGAATTTTTTAAAATGATTAAAAACGTAAATAGCTATTTGAGTGGAAAATCTACAGAAGATGACATTGGAATTAATATAATTAATAATAAAATGTTTTCAGTCACGTTAGAATACGACTGTCCTCATTTTTTACATATTACTGCATCAACTCCTTATTTGCCATTACCTCAAAATATTAAAAAAGATAAAATTGGATACGTTGGAAACAGCAATTTTATTATAAAAGAAAATAATATAAAGTCTATGAAGTTAGCACATGTTAGTAGACCTATAGAAATTAACATATCTTGTGATTGCAATGAGGAGTCGATCCATCACAAATTTGTAAACAAAGAAATTGATTTTAGCGATGGAATACCTGTTAATTATATGTCTATGTATGCTGAACAAGGACTTATAAATTACGTTCCTGAATTCGGAACATCTTTTATTCAGTTTAATTGTGAAAATTTAAATTTAAATCAAAGAACACTAGTTGAAAATACTATAAATAAAGAGCAACTTGTTACTGCTTACTTACAAAATGAGAAAACCGATAATTTTATACCTTGGCATTTAATCAACGAAAGTAATACCTCAACAACACAGATCAAAAAAAGCCTAAATGGGAGCACTACTGGCTTAGCTTTTCATAATAAAAGTATTCAATTTCTGGTTAACAATTTAGATCTATATGTCAATATAGCAAAAGAAATTAAAGAACAGATCGAAAATGGTTTAGAATGTAGCGTAGAACTTATAGTATGCGAATGGGAAGATTTTGTTGAAAGGTTAAGAAATGGAAAATACGATATTGTACTTAGTGGATGGATAGGAGATTACTTTGATCCGTACTCTATGCTTAGTATCTGGCATTCTGGTTCATCTAACAACTATGCAAGCTTCAATAATGAAAATTATGATTCATTATTGATTAAGAGTCAGGAAATAAGAGACGAAATAGAACGATATCAATTATTCGCTTTGGCAGAGAATGTTTTACTTGAGCAAAAAGTACTTATACCTTTATATCATTACAGACTGCCTTTATTAATACAGAGTAATTATAAGGAACATTTGAATTTCTCTCCACTGGGAATTATTGACTTAAATTCGATAGACTATAAAAAAGGGGTGTTTACAAATGAAACTAAATAACAATTCGTTTGTTAATTTTTTTCCAATATATATCGAAAAATTTAACGGGTTAGAAGATGAATATATTGTTGGAAGAAAAGATACAGGCGATTATATAAGTGTTCCATTAGTTGCAGTGGAATCAATAAATCTTTTAAAAAATGAATTGACAATTGAATCCGTTGAAAGAGAATTATCTCAAAAATATAATGAAGAAATTGGTGTATATGAATTTGTAGAAACATGCATTGAAATAGGATTTGTTAAAAAAATAGATGGAATAGAAGTATCTGATGAGAAATCAACTCCAATTGCTAATCAATTTTCTTTTATAAAAGAGAATTTTTCCAAAATCTTTTTTAATCGTTTTTCTTGGGCAACCTATGTGGCATTATTCTTCTATTCAATGTTAATCTTTTATTTTAGCCCAGATTCTATTCCACACATAAAAGACTTTCTCTTTAATGATTCTCTAACTGTTGTAGTCACATTAGGTTTAGTAAGTATGTGGGGTCTAATATTTATACATGAGTTGGGTCACTTAATTGCTGCAAGAGCTCACGGAACAGAAAGTAAGGTTAAATTCGGAAGATCTGGTATGTACCTCGTAATTGAAACTGTTATACCTAACATATGGTCCGTTTCTAAAAAAGCAAGAAATGAAATATTTTTAGCCGGACTTGCCTTTAACTCATTAATGCTAGCTATAAGTGTAACATTTGTGTTTATGCATGATACAGGTTCATTAACACTATCTGAGGGCATCTATAGATTCTTAAGATTTGTCAATATTATTAATGTTTGGAGTTTTGTTACTCAACCGCTTATTTTTACAAAGTCAGATTTGTATTATGTGTTAAATAATCAATGGAATTGTACGGATTTGCATGGTAACACTAGCATATTTACTAGACAAAAGTTCGGTCTAAAAGTTAAAAATGAAGATAAACAAAAATTAGAACAAGTTTCTTCTCATGAGAGACTGGGATTACAAAAATATATGCCAATATATATTGTAGGATTAATTTTTTCAACATGTGTCGCAATCGGTTATACTGGGTTCACTCTCTGGTATTTAAACATTTCAATGGAAACATTTATTAAATTTAAATTTACAACATTGAACTTCTGGGATCACTTTTTTGGTTTCGGTTATTTAGTAACACCTATCGTTTGGTTGTTTGTATATATCGTTCATGATTTTATAAAAGAAAAAAAACCGTTAATAGTACCACGAAGCGAGAGCATATGAAAACTAATGTTAATAGTACAATATTCACACCATTTCGTAACCATTTATTGTGGAGAAACAATAATTTTTTCAGGTTATGGATTGGAGGAGCTTTTTCAGTAATTGGCTATAGATTATACTCCTTTATAATTTCTTGGTTTGTTATTGAACTGACTGGCTCAACTTCTATACTCGGGTTGTTATTCGTTTGCTGGGCTATTCCTAATATGTTTTTTATGATAGCTGGGGGGGCGCTGTCCGATAACTACAACAAGGTTAAAATTATGTGGATATCGGATATAACGAGAGCTATCACCTTAACAATATTATTGATTTTGTATGTTACCAATCTAACTTTTACACCTGCCCTTTTTGTAATATCCCTTATTTTCGGAATTAGTAATGCAATGTTTATTCCAGCGAGAGATTCTTTATTGCCAGAGATAATTGAAAAATTTGATATACAAAAGGGTAACTCACTACGTGAGTTAATAAACCAAATAGCAATCGTTTTAGGACCTGTAATAGGAGCAGTAGGAATTGAGATTTTAGGTGCTGGAAAATCATTTATTATCCCTATCTTTTTTATGATAATGTCTGCATTTTTTATAAAAAAAATATCCTACACAGGATTTAAAGTTAACAAAAAGGAACAAAAAAATTTATTTAGGGAAGTTAAACAAGGGTTTTTAATTATTAAAAACAATAAACCTATTGTCTATATGTTTATATGTATGGCTGTTTTTAATTTAGGCTATTTTGGGCCATTAGTTATCGGATTACCATATCTTTCAAAAGTTGCTCTTAATACTGGGGTCTTAGGGTTTACGCTATTTGAGGTTTCAATGGCTGCAGGAATGATAATAGGATCAATAATTTGCTCTAAAGTAAATTTAACAAGGACTGGTTGGGTAGTATTTAGCAATACACTGGCTGCTGGATTATTATTTTCACTTGTTGGATTTGCCAATAATGTGTTTTTAATTTCTTTAATACTAATGATCATTGGGATTTTAGTGACTATTATTAATATACTTATGTATTCTACTGTTCAAAAAGAGTTTGACATAAAAGTGTTGGGCATAGTATTGGGATTCCTTAACTTTTTAGTAGTAGGAATGGATCCAATATCTTTCTTCCTTTCAGGAATAGCTTTTGACTTTTTAGATGTAAAAATAGTTTTCTTATTGGGTGGACTGTTAGTAGGGTTCGTTGGTTTAATAGGCATTTGTGTTAAGGGAACAAGGTCTCTGGAAACAACGTAAAAAACCACGATGGTCGTTTAATAGAATTGATTAAAATAGAAGGCAACCATGTAAAAGCATTAGGTTTTTATATAAGAGTTTATTTTCTTACAAGAAGAAACCTAAACCTTTAATTCAATTTCAGTAAAATTTTATTACCTTTTATATCCCTCGTTCTTAAGAGAGGGGTTTCCTGCTTAAGGATTTACTGTGTAAAGACTTACGTAGGAAATCATCCAAAGAAAAAATTTATTTATTTAACTCTTTTATTTATTTCGAAAAAATAAAATATATCTTGTATTAATACGGTAATATTGTAATAATATTCTAGTGTGTTTCGAAATTTAATGAAAGGGTTTTTGAATTGAGAGTTGGAGACGTAATAAAGTATGAAAGAATAAAATTACAGGTTACTCAAGAGGAGTTGTGCAAAGATATCTGCTCCGTTTCGTATTTAAGTAAGATAGAAAATGGAGCAACAACACCTAGTAACGAAATTATAGAGCTACTATTTCATAAGCTAAATATTGACTTCTTTCAAGTTAATGATGAAAAAAGCGAAAATGATAGAAGATTATCTTTAATACATATTTATCAAGATTTAATTGAAAAGAAGAAAAATATAGACGAGGGTACTGTTATTGCTGAACTTACAGGATTTAAAACAGTTACACAAAATAAAATTTTAAGCGAATTAATATTGGCTAGATTTTATTTATCTAAAAAGAAAACAGATGAAGCAGATCAAATTATTATGAAACTGGAAACTATAATAGATAATTATTATTCTCATGAAAAGTTCATTTTTTATAAAAACAAAGGTCTTTTGTATTATTTGAATGGTGATTATAGAATGGCTTTAAATAACTTTCAATGTTGTCTTACCTTGTTGTCTTCCGCTAAATTTCCTGGATGGGATTTAGCGGACTTGTATTTCCAAGTAGCTTTAACAAATGGAAGACTTCAAAAAGTGCAAGAGAGTATTGAATTTGCATCAAAAGCCCTTGTTTACTACGACAAAGATTATAATTATTTAAGGTCAGCAGACTGTCAAATGATTTTAGGAATCTCCTATCAGAGATTAGAAAATTACGAATTCGCTATTAAATCCTATAGTTTGGCCTTAAAAATTGGTGAAACCTTTCAAAATTATAACTTAATGAGTGCTATTAATCATAATCTTGGTTATTTAAAAAGTCTTGAAAGTGATTATGAAGTTGCCAAAATTCATTTCAAAAAAAGTCTAAAGCTTAGAGAGCCTTTAATTAAAGAAGGCGTCGATGATATTAAAAAATTGTTAAATACTATACATTCATTAATTCAACTTCACTACAAAGAAGGCAATATCACTGAAGCTCAAATTTATATTGAAAAAGGTGAGAAATATCTTTCTTCTTGTAAAAATGTTAATAATTATGAACATCAGCTACACTACAATGTTTATAAAAAATTAATTATAGATGAAGAAGATTCCATTCGATATTTAGAAGATCATGTCTTACCCTACTTTATCGAAAGATCAAACAGTAGGTATATATATAAATACTCTAAGCTACTCGCTGAAATATTTGAAACAGAACGAAAATACAAGAAAAGTGTGTACTTTTATAAATTAGCAAATCATACAGCACAGTCTTTAATACCAAAAACATATATTGAATAGGGGATTATACTATGAAAAAAGCAATCATATTATCACTTGCTGCACTATTGGTACTATTTATGTTTAAAGGGAATAATAATTTCACTTCAGCTAGTGAAGAAGAATTTCCAGAACCAACAGTAGCACAAGTACTAATTTAAAAATTCAATTGTAAATTTGGCTAGTTTAACAATTTTATTAAAATTGCTCTATGAAGAGGTAAAGATGTTGCATTTCAAAAATCAAATTACCAAATTAATTCCACGAAATGTGGAATTAGGATTATTCCTTTATAATTTTCAAAATGACGAGAAAATAGCAATAAACGAAAATAAACTATTACCTTTAGCTAGTATTACGAAATTAATTGTAGCTTGCTTGGCATTACAAAATGGCACTTCCTTAAATAAGCAAGTTATATTTGATTCTATAAGCATCCATTCAAATGAATCATATAACAAAATATTAAGTGAACTGTCAATTCCAGAAATTAATGCAATGTTTAAAGTTGAAAATACTGACCTACACATCAATAGTGACAATAGAGATGCAATAAATAACATAGGGTCTGCACAAGGACTATATTACTTTCTTTCAGACATGTTAGTAGGAGAAAAATTATCTTTTAAAGATAAAAAAATCGTTTTAAATGCATTAAAAAAGCAACAGGATATTGATGGATTTAGATTTCATGACATTGGGACATGGGCACATATGACAGGTGGTATGGATGGTATTTGCAATGATATTGGCATTTTGGAAATAGATAATCAAAAGTACTTTATAGCAGGTCTAGTAAAAACTGATGACTTAAGCATAAATTGGATGACTTTAGAAAAAACCCTTCAAGATATTGGTGAGATCATAAAACAGGTTGTTACAGTAGAAGAAAAATAAATCTCTTTAAACACTTAATCTAGCCCCCCTTTTATTCTTTGGATAACAAAAGGGGGGCTACTGTGTTCCTGAATAAGCCGCTAAAACATTTTTTATTTTCAGGGGAAATGTAAAAATAAAACAGTTAATTTGTTACTTTTCATTTATAATTAAATTCGTACAAGTAGACGACAAGTATACTTGTACAATTAAACAGCTTAACTATATAAATGGGGGTTCTAAAATGAAAAAAGGATTAAAGTTTCTAATAAGTCTTGTGCTTATGATTGGCCTCTTGAGTGGATTAACTTTTCACACATCTTCTCATGCAGCCACTACAAAGAAAATGTCTGTACACTATATTAATGTAGGACAAGGCGATAGTACTCTAATACGTGCGCCGTATGGCGAAAACATTTTAATTGATGGTGGAAACATTAACGGTAGTAACCTTGTCTCATACTTAAAAAAGCAAGGCATTAAAACAATTGATGTAATGGTCTCTACTCATCCTGATGCCGATCATATTGGTGGATTAGACGATGTACTCAAATCATTTGATGTGAAATCTGTTTATGCCCCTAAAGTAAACCATACAACGCAAGCCTATGTAGACTTCTTAAAAGCTGTAAAAGCTGAAAAACTAACGATCAAAACGGCACAAAAGGGCGTTAAAGTACCAGTTAAAGGGGTTACCGCTACGTTTGTTGCACCCGTAAAAACGTATGATAAGGATCTCAATGACTGGAGCGCTGTTCTACGCGTGGTCTATAACAAGAAGTCATTCTTGTTCACAGGAGACGCAGAATTCAAATCTGAAACAGATATGCTAAATTCAAAGCAAACCTTAAAAGCAGACGTACTAAAGATAGGACATCACGGTGCCAAAACATCGACTAGTCAAGCGTTCTTAAATGCTGTTAAACCATCTGTAGCTGTGATTTCAGTAGGGAAAGGGAACCGTTATGGTCATCCAACGACTGAAACACTTAACCGCTTAAAAGCTTCAAAAATTGCCATCTATCGTACCGATTTGCAGGGGCACATTATCATCACAACTGATGGAAATACCTTAACCTATAATACAAAAGCAGCTGTACCTGGAGGTGCTGTCCCTGCACCAGCTCCAAGCACGTACAAGTTAGTCGCTACATTGGACAATGCGAAACCCAAACAAAATGGAACAGTGAATCTTACCGTTAAAGGCCTTCCTAGTGGATCGTACAAAGCAGTATTTCACTACAAAAGTACCAACACAACCTATACTGGGACAATTGGAAAGGCATTGCCTGTTAAAATTGGTCGCGCCGCTAAAGGTTACAAAGTAGTGGTCGATATTTCAAGTGCGTACAAAGGGAAAAGCTACAAAACTCAAACGTCCTTTGTGCCACAATAAGGGAGTGCTCATATGAAAGGTATTGTGGATCACCTTGAAGGGCCATTTGCTGTTATTGAAATAGACGGAGAAACGCAGGATTTTGATCGAAATATTTTTAATGAAGAAATTTAAGTTGGAGATGTCGTAGAAATCGTTGAAGGTAAAGGCATTGTATTGAAAGATGAAACGGAAAAACGTAGAGCTGACGTTCAAAAGTTAATGGGTGAATTATTTGAATCCTAATGAGATGAAAAGCGTCTTTCACGAGGCGCTTTCTTCTATTAATAATGGAATGAGAGTTCTTAAATGAGGTGATTAATTGAAGGCTATATATCCAGGGAGCTTTGATCCTGTTACAAATGGACATATTGATATTGTAAAAAGAGCGAGTGAATTTTTTGATGAAATTATAGTAGCCGTTATGATAAATTCTAAGAAGCAATACTTGTTTTCACTTGAAGAACGAAGAAAACTTATTGAAGATTCATTTGAAAACAATAAAAAAGTCAAGGTTGATACATTTGAAGGATTGCTTGTAGATTATATGAGAGAGCACAATTACAGAGCCATTATAAAAGGTTTGAGAACTGTTACTGATTTTGGGTATGAAGCTCAGATGGCTTTAACAAATAAAAATCTATATAAAGAGTCTGAAACTTTTTTTATTCATTCTCAAGAAAAATATTCCTTCCTTAGTTCAAGTATAGTAAAAGAAGTCTATATTAATGATGGAAAGCTATCAAATTATATACCTGATCATGTTGAAAAGGCACTTTTAAAAAAGATTCAAACTACAAAAAATGATTAATGTAGAAGTGTGTTTTTTACTTCTTTTGAAAGGGCATTATGAAAAAATGCACTTAACCAAATAGGGGCGTTAGTTAAATAATGAGACAGGAAAAAAACTGTTTCATTATTTAAAGTTATTAGAAGTAATTCTTGCAAGCAGAGCAAATATTATTCATATATTTCAACCTCTAAAAGAGATCTTCATACGTTATTATTCGCCTTGTTAAATTAGCACAATTAAACTCGAAGGGAAGGTGGGCAACATGGCTAAAAGAAGACGGAAGAAAGAAGATCCAATTGCTCAGTTGTTTATTGGACTCAGCTTTTTCATATTCTTTTTAATGTATGTCTGGACGGATTCTATATTTCTAAGTATCTTTACTATCTTTCTACTTATCGCTCTATTTGTCTTTACAGGAATTTATCGTGCAGCCAAACAACGTGAACGTTTAAGAAGATCTGGTATTAATGAGATTGATCAAATGAAAGGACATCGTTTTGAACACTATCTGAAAGAATTATTTGATGGTCAAGGATATAAATCAGAAGTAACAAAGGCTTCGGGAGATTTTGGAGCAGATCTTGTGTTAGTAAAAGATGGCCAAAAAATTATTGTACAAGCTAAGCGCTATAGCAAAAAGGTTGGGGTAAAAGCGATTCAAGAAATTAAAACAGCGCAGTCTTATTACAAAGCTGACTTTGTTTGGGTTGTTACCAATAATTATTTCACAAACCCTGCGATTGAATTAGCAAAAGCGAATGATGTAAAGCTTATCAACCGAGATTTACTGATTAATTACATATTGAGACTTCAGGAATCAGCAGCAAAATAATAATATAGGTGTGAGAAAATGAAAAGAATTACTCTTTTATTAGTAACAAGTGCTTTTTTAATCTCATTATTAGGTTGTCAACAAGACAATAATAATCCAAAGTACGCAGAGGGTAAGGATACAATAGAATCTTCAGATAATGGTCGTTACCAAATTATGAAAGGGTTCGATGGGACTGAGGATTATATCTCTCTTGTGGATTATAAACCAGTAATTGAAGAAGAGATTATTTCTAAGATCTCTTCTTATAAAAAAGTAAAAGAGTTGCTTTTGGTTAAGGGTGACCAGAAATATGTTATCTTAGATACAGAACATAATAAAGTAACCAAATATACGAACTTACACTCTGTTCCAAAAGAATATCAAAGCATCTTTAAAAAGATGAAGTAGTTGTTTTACAAGCCTCCATTAGTGGAGGCTTGTTTTGTATTTGTTATCTTAAAATTCGTCCTGCTTCCATAATAGAGAAGCATTGTTCTTCTTCTTCAAGTATCGATCCACATAAATCTCCGTGGTTTTGGAAGATTCATGACCTAGCGTCTGCTGAACCCTAAACAAATCCGCTCCTTTTTCCAACGAATGAATCGCGTAGAAGTGACGAAAGGTATGAGCGGTCACATTCGTATCATGATGCTGCAAAAAAGATAGATTGGTCCGACGTACCAGTTTGGATACATAATGAGAAAGGTACGTGTAATTATACGCTTTATTGGTGTAAGTCGTCACCAGGGGACTTTCATCTTGAGCGCTTAATGTCGTGGACAATCCTCTAATCTTTCGAAACGTGCAAAGCGCTTCAAAGACATACCCAAACAGGTAAATATCTCGCTCTTTTCTCCCTTTTCCAATGATGTGCAGCCAGTACTCTCCGTTCCCGTATTTTAAATCCTTCCATTTAGCCGTGGCCAATTCTTGTACACGCATCCCAGTGGTTGCTAAGAGTAACAGCAACGCATAGTTAATTGGGTGCTCTTTGTAATAATCAATAATTTGCTGGGTCTCATTGTACGAGAGATCCCGGTTTGGAAGGTCATCTCTTCGGATCGATGCCGAAAGCAGCGCATCTTGTAATCGGTGGGTACAGTACCCACTTTTATGTAGAAACTGCAAAAACGATTTTAAGATAATCGTCTTCTTCGCAATCGTTGTAATCTTGTAAGGTTGTCCATTGCGGCCTAGTGGAGCGGTCGACAACCACTTTTGATATTCCTTCACATGTCGAGGACGAATGTTTTTCAGAATCGATCCTTCTTGATAATCGGGTACATCATTTTTAAGGGTTTCTTCGTACGTGTGTAATTGCTTATAGAAGCTCACTAACGTACTAGCGTACTCCTTCTTGGTCTTTTCTCGCCGATTTTTTTCCTCTTTTATATCCCTTTCTTGATGCAAAAAGTAGTAAATCATCTCCATATCAGTAAATTGAGCGAATGGTTCATCACAAAATTGTTCCGTTTCGTACTTTTTTAACTCCATATTTTCACGATATGAAGGGCCGATTAAGTGTGTAACGATATCTTTTGGGGCTATTTTCTCCATTTTGTTCATTTTTATTTGAGGTAATCTGTTTTCCATTTTCATCCACCTCCATTTTAATTTTAATTCATACTTTACCCATTTGTTATTAATACATATATGATCCTACTAGTCATTATCTATCACATTCATTATATCATAAAATAACAGTCTATTATTTGAGTATATAGAACTATATATATATTATTATGTATTCAATATAATATACATTAACAACAAGTATATCATCTTGATTTTTTTTCATATAGAAAAAAATAATAAGTCTAAATTTCACCAGAGAAAGAAGGTGATTTTTTCCTCTAGTATAGATTTTGTGGAATGTTTCTTACGTTGACCAATACCACTACATTTTTTCCTAGTACATTTGTATGAATTGCTGACTACCTCTTTAAGTCCCACAGAAGGTGAGCCGATAAAAATATACTTTGACTTCTAAATTATTAATGTAGGTGATAGAGTTGAAAAAGAAAATATTACGTAACATTCCCGATTTAGCTACAGAACGTTATGAGGAGGGGGATTTCTTTCCACACACCAATAAGAGATGGCATGAATCAGACCTTGAATACATTGCGAAATTCTATGATTTTGATGGAATTGAGTCCGTATCCATGGCTCTGGGTAGAAGTGAAGAGTCCGTTAAATCCCGCTTTTATCGATTACAACGGGCAGGAAAGATAGATTCCTATCGCAAATTTGGACGCTTTTGGATAAAATAAGAGTAAACACAGTAGCAAGGAGTTTTCATTATGGACCACAGTGGTCAAGATAAGAAATTGCTAGATACACAGGAAGCAGCCGATTTATTAGGGGTTGAAAGAGCCAGTATCTATCGATATGTAAGAGAAAAGAAACTCGTACCTGTTCATCACTTTAAATCTAAAATTTATCATCGCAACCATTTTAAACGAGAAGACGTGCTCTCCTTACAGAAAGCTCAGGATAAGCCAGGACTAACAACCGGTGAGGTAAGTAAGCGACTAAGTATACATCCAACAACCGTTGCAAAATACATACGTGAAGGAAAGCTACACGCAACAAAGCACTATTATAATGGAAGAAACCTGAACTTTATTTCAGAAGAAGAGCTCGAGCGCTTTTCAAACGAAGAAACCATTCACGTTAAACGGTTTATTACTAAAGATCGTTCCTACGCTCTTTATCAACCATTTATTCATCCTCAAACACGTGAATTTGGACGAATAGTTGCAATAGAAGACGAAGAGGTAGAACTTAAAACGAGTCATGACCGCGTCCTAACAAGAAATGAGCTAGAGAATGAACAATTTGAGCCTCTCTATACATTTTCAACGATCCCTTATATAGCGAGACGAGGTACGATTTCCTTTTCTTTCCCAAGACCACGTCATCTATCGGATATTGTCTGTCAGGTTTTAGATCGATTTTACAAAGAAATTGGCATTGCGAATATGATGTTGGTTGAAAAAGAGGAAGAGATCCTTTTGGATGTAAAACCGTGTTCATTGGCATTCTCAAAGCAAGACCAATCTGTGGATTTAATTCATGAAGAATTACTCTTATTACAAGAGTGTGTAATTGAAGGCGAAGTAACCTTACAACATGAAGAAATTAAATTGGTGTCCGACATTACACCAGTCGCTCTTTATTTACCTTCCAAGTTGAAAGAAACATTACGAACAGTAGCAGCAAAGGATGAAAAAACCATGGAAGAGTGGATTTTAGAGAAAATTTATCCATATTTAGAAGAAAAATGATGAAATAGAAGTCAAAGTACCGTATACTAATAGAGTAACTATTTTTATCTTTTTTTTGCAACCATTTTTGGTTAGCGGTTTACCTAACAAACACAGCGATCTTTGGATCGAATTTTATTACACACTACCCGTGTGTCTAAAATTCCTCCAAAGATCGCTTTTTTTGTGTTTGCACAAATTTAGAGAAAGGGGGAAGGCGTATGCTACAAACAATCATTTATGCGGCTATTATTGGGGGAATAACAGGTTTTGTTTCGCATATCATGCGTAATAACAAGTCCATTATTTTTCCTAGAAGAAAGAAGAATCCAAAAAGTTTTTTCTTAGGGTTTTTAGCTGATATTTTGGCTGGATCAACAGCGGCTGTATTTGCTGTTACTTATTTAGTTCCTGAGACAACTAGTCTTCGAACATTAATGGGGATCTCAATCTTAGCTGGATTATCCGCTGAAACAGTGTTATTAAATCGCCAGTTATCGCTTGAGCAATTAAAAGCCGATAGCAAAGAGAAATTAGATGACCGAAATCAACAGATTCGTCGTCGATAATAACAAAAGAGAAGAGGATCTAATTCCTTCTCTCTTTTGCAAGTTTATCCTACATGCTATAATGGGAATAACAGGATGTATAGGAGGTATGAAAATGCCAATGAGTCCAGAGGATGAAAAGAAATACCTTGAGCTTCGTGATAACGTAAAATTCGCGGATACTGCTGAAGAAGTATTGTATCATAAGACCATTTTTAATGACTTTAAACAAGAGTTAAAAGAAAAAGGTCATCTTACACTTACTGATCTTTTCACTGATGAAGAGAAAAAACAGTACGACGAATTATACGAAGAACTAACCTATGCAACTTCCAGAGGAGAAGTTCTTTATTACACGAATGAAATTGAGAAATTATTTGATCAAGTGTCCGCTAGGGAAGAAGTTCGTCTCGCTAAAGATGAAAACTCTGCTACGGAAGAGATTCGTCTTACTAAGGATGAAAACTCTACTACGGAAACTTATGCATACTAGAATAACTACATATGTAGAGTGATTAGAGTCATTAACAAACCATTGTTAATGACTTTTTTTGTATTTAAGAGTAAATAACAACCAAACCATTAGGAGGAATTATGATGTTGAATACAATCTTTTTTTCTGTGATCTTTTTTGTGCTAGGAATGCTTATTCGTGAACGTATATTAAAGGGCAAAATGAATGGTGACATTGAACGAGCGGTGCTCGATAGCCATTGTAAGCAAGAGTTACTGACTCTTTGGGAACGAAATTTACGTGTAAGCGGCGCCAATCAACAATTTTACAAAACATTTATTCAAAACGTTCGAAATACGGAATCCTTGTATCTGACAATCAATGAGAACCAAGCGTTTCAAGTGGTTGCAAAGGAAATGGAATCTCACGGGGTTCTTTCTCTTAGCTCTCAGTTAAGTGATTCTGAACGTGCGGAATATGAAAAAGTGGAGAAAAAAATTATTTGCGCTCAATCTGTTGGGGAAATGAAGTATTTTGTCTCTCAAGCCAACCAATTATTAGATGCAGCTGAGTCTAGACTCGAAGAGGATCATACCTCATCGAAACGCAATCAAAAGGTCATTGATTTCAAAAAAATCGATGCAGAAGTTAATGAATTAATGGGCTTTGATAAGCGCCTTGCGAAATAAGATCATCATGACCTAAATGAATCCTATTAACTAGGAAGTGGCTCAAGCCGATAATGAATGATTCATTATCGGCTTTTTTATGTAAAAAAACCGAAGAGGAGAATCGCATATGATCCAAACATATAAGGGGCGTACCATCGAAATTGGTGCTACAGTAGATGTATACAGAAATCTTAATCAAAACGGACTTTACTCCGTTCGAGATAGCAAGACAGGGTTAGTATGCTGTCATAGTAGTAGTGTACGTTTATCAAATGTCACATTCAAAGTATCCGAGAGTGGACGTCAAAAAACCGTAAGCGAAAAACGGAAGCGCGTGCATGCCTTTGTACGTGGGACATTGGAAGAATTAGAAGGGAATTGTCCAAACGGCTTTGAGCCTGTTTACTACAATCCCTATGTCACGTCCTTATTCGTAAGAGAACAAAGTAACCTTCCGATCCATGCAGCCGAGAGCGCATTTTTTGAAGGAAAGTATGCGTATGCACCTTGTGAGAACGACGAATACGACCTATTTTCCTTTAGTGAAATGGAGGAAGAACAATGATAAAACTAATGAATGAGTATCTATCAAACTGGTTTCAGACCTATTTCCGAGAAAAACAATTAGGGGAAGAAACGTGGACTTTTTACATTGATGGAGAGAGCCATAAGCTGTCCACTTCATCGATTCAAGCGTTCATCTGTAGCAATCTAGACGTTCGGTTGCAGATGGAGATCAAGAAACAACTGGTGTATTTAGACTATTATAATCAGGATATTCAAGACTATTTGCATTATTTAGCGAAGAATATCCTCGACATAAAGCTACATCACCAGGTGGAAGTGAGGAATGAAGGATGAGTGGAAAAGTATCCATTTCAACGAGTGGTTTTGCGACGTCTTTCTCCTGTTGTGGCCGCTGGCAACAATGCGATATGGGACGACGAGATTGTGTTCATAGTGATCCAATCGTCTCCACCTATTGCCGTGCCTATCAGCTTCATAATGGCAAAGAACCGCGTGTACAAAAGATTCTTAAACAAGAGAAAGAAATTGTTTCGATCAATTCACTAGAGCAATTAAGTTTGTTTTGAATTCTAGCAAATTTTGTCTTGCCACCTTTTCAACTGTCTATTATAATAGAGACAGGTAAATATTAGAAAAGGGATAAGCCCATGAATCATAGCTAACTGCGGTTAGTTATGTTTTGTGGGCTTTTTTCGTTTTCTTTCCACCTAAAAATGAATGAAAAAGGAGATTAGGGAATGGAAAAAACGATGAATTTAACAGGAGCTGTTACGTATCAAGCAAAGCGAGCGAAGGTAAAGGTGATGTCTTGGTTACTCAACACACGCTCAAATGAAACAAGTGATAAAGGGGCTTGGATCTTCTGGTCACTCGTTATCGGACTAGTCGTAGCGCTTATTTTTAAGACAGGGGCTATTACCGCTTTTGGAAACGTGGTATCACGATTTGTAGGAGCTACTACAGGAAGCACCGATGTACCGTCTGGCTGGGGGCAGTAAGCATCAATCCATTACACACGAGGGCTTTTCAAGCCCTCACCTATTTTTAGAAGGAGGGCGAAGCAAATGTTTTTACTCGGTATGTTGATTGCCATCGTTGGTTTCTCATCAAACTTTTTCCTTATTGATACCATTGATGATGGATCAAATAGTGAATCCACACGATTTCAAGCCCTCTCTTATCTAAATTACGCGCTCAATATACTCGCCGTTGTCGGCGTTATTCTATGTCTCAAAAGTTTGTGGTCATTTTAACGAAAAGGAGAGTGGTTCTGTGCTCAATTTAGCTATTTTTGCACTTTTAGTTGGTTCCGCAGCCATGGTGTTGCACCGAATGGTCAATAAGAAGCCTAATCGAATACTGTATGTCTTGTTAGGTTGTATTGCCTTCGGAATCGGTTCATTTTTCTATTTCTATGAGAAAAATTCCTTCGAGCTTATTCTAGCTTCCATCTAATTTTTACTCGAATAGAAACGCTAAGCATTTCGCGCTAAATAAATATTTAACGCAATTTATTGAATGGATGCATCACATGTTATAAACTGTATGTATTGGATATTATTGAAAAATAAGATCGTACAGAGAAGGGACATGTGAATCAAATGGACCAACGTCAAAAACAAATACAAACCGACCTAAAAAATCTAATGCCTTATCCACTCGTCGTACCTATCGCCACTCCTTTTTTTGTCGGAGCTGTTTTAGGTATTTCTTTTTTATTCTCACTCTTTTTGTACCCACTACTAGGATCATTGATCCTATGCATCGGGGCAGCCTTTGCATTGGGATGGTTTAGTGACAAAGAGTTTCAAGGAGAACTGTACCTGACGATGTTATCGAAAGCTCAAGCAACCAAGAATATTTTCGCAATGGATGGGGAAATCGATCAAATTCGAAAAAAGTATACGATATCCCATATCATCCAAAGCTTAATTATCGTCATTGGGTTCAGTTACAGTTACTCTCTCACAAATGGATACGCGACGCTCTTTGTCTTAACGATTAGCTCGTTGCTATTGGGTATTCGTATCTATCGTGGCTTAATGGGGGCTCATACCGCAAAGTTCTTGAAGGCCGCCTTACTTGAAATTGTCAGGGAACAAACTGAAAAAGGAATGTGATTGGACCATGGCCATTTGTAATTACAAGTACCAAGATAAAGTAAACTATGTATTAGCAATCCATACAAACCTTGTTTATACTGTAATCTTAGCTTTATTAATCTAGGGGAAAAAAGCATGTTTAATATCTTCACTTGCATGTTTAGTACAAGCAGGAATAATATAATAATTTCAAAAGGCCGCAAATAAAAAAACAGACATGCTGACTTAAGAACATGTCTGTTTTTTTATTTTGCAGATCTTTAACTTAAAAAGCACTTATTAAAAGGTTATTCTGAACCTCTTTTTTATCTATCACTGATCTTTGAAATTTATATGTCTTCCAAAGATCAGTGAATAGTTTAAGAGCATATCTCAAATCATAAATCATTTTGATTATGTATGTTCTTTATAAAGATTAACCTACTGAACCATCGGCATTACAATAGAACTCCAAGGAAAGTTGATGACTAGATGAAATGCCGTTTAACGTATATTTACCACCTATAGTAATAGCATATGTACGCCCGCTATCAATTAACTCTTTAGTAGTTCCAGATACTGACCAACTACCTGTTCCTTCTAATTTTGTAGTAATTGAATTACACGAAACAAAAAAGTTTCGGCGTCTATCTTGATCATATGAAGTATTAAAATTACCTGTCACATTAATAGATCTAGAAACACCGTGGGAACTAATAGTTTTTGATTTAGTTTTTGTAACGGAAGACATAGAGTAAGTTTTATTACTTCCTTTTGATACAGAAAGTTTCATATTTACTCGCTCAGTAGCAATTTTTTTAAATTGTTCAGGTGTTACCCAATCTTCTTGTTTAAATTGCTTAAATGGAACAAGAGTTAATTCTTTTCCTGGATTTGCTGCATTTACTGCTTTAATTATTTCAGCATATTTCTTGTAGTAACCTTCTTTTTGCTTTTGAGTTAATTCATGCTTTTGAGTCACTGCTGTTTTTGGTGCTGTAGAAGCTGAAGCAGCTCCTGCTCCTAGTGCTCCAAGCGTTATTGCTGTAGCAGATATTGCGAATAATCCTTTTTTAAATGTACCGATTTTTTTCATGTAAATCCCCCTAATTCTTAGTGCTTTACTTGCACATTTTTATGTTACTTCAATATAATAAACCCATTAAATGTAAAAGTAAACATTTTTTACATAAAATATTACTTTTTATTACTAAAATTATATTATTTTACATTTTTATTAAGATATGTTAATAGAGATTTGACTAGTGATGAAAAAAAAGAGAATTATCTCTCTAAAATACTCTACTTTGTAGACAAACCAAACATGAAATATTCTTAGCATAAAATAGGAGAAGAACATTACAATACATAAAATTTAATCAAATACAATCTCATTTAAAATATCTTTAAACGATGACTGATGAGGGTATAAATGGCGTAAGAAAGGTATATATAGGAATTTTAAACATATTGATATTGCTGGCATCAAAAAGCTTTAAAGACTTCATTAGCAGTTCCATGGCTGTGCATCAAGTATCAGGCTTACCAACAACTATTAAGATTTACCGCAAAAGCCTAAATGAAAGAAAAAAAACAAAAGAAGGGAAGGCAAGAAGAAAATTAAACAAATCGAAATTGTAAAAGGAGAGGTTATAGAAATGAGTAAATCATCAGAAGGTCAACAGTAACAGAAGGTAGGAGAAATAAGAAGTGCTCAAGTGTCCGTTCCCATGGAGAATCCTGTCACGAAGCCAGTTACTCAACCCGTTACTCCATCTATTCCAGAACCTAATCCGACACAGGTAACTTCACCAGCAGAGCAAATTCCCACCACACCAGTCACGAGTCATTCAAGCGTCCTAGAAGCGGGATCAACCCTTATCGGACGCACTGTGTACAAATTCGGTGGTGGACGCACAAAAACAGATATTAACAATGGCTTATTTGACTGTAGTAGCTTTGTTCATTGGGCCTATGCACAAATAGGAGTAGACTTGGGTAACCGTGGTTGGGTCAGTACCGAAACACTCAAAAACAAAGGACGAGCTGTAGCTGTGAGTGACATGCAGCCAGGGGACTTAGTATTCTTTGATACCTATAAGAAAGACGGACATGTGGGAATTTACGCAGGTAACGGGAAGTTCTTAGGTTGCCAAGGCAAGTCAGGGGTCGCTTATGCAGATATGACGAAAGGCTATTTTAAAAAGAAGTTTAACGGTCGTGTACGTCGAATTTAATTATGAATAGAAAAAAGTTACCTCAATATTTCCGCAAGATCTTATCTATGGATTAATAAGAAAGACCCTAAAGAGTCATCTAACGATATTGAAGATATAAAGCAGGAAATTCAGTACTCCTGTCTAGGAGCTGATGATAAACTGGCAAATCTAATTTTTAAAAATAACGAACTAAAGGGTATTATTAAGCTGGTGAAAGATCATTTAGTGAATCCTAAAGATTTAGCAGTAAGTAGATATAGCCAAGTCTCTGACTCCCTATTAAAGAAACAGGGATGGGATACATTAACGAATGTAGGAACGATTAGTATGAACCTTGAAGAGAAAGAAACAAATGAAACCGTAAGAGATTAATTTTCTTTTATGGTTTTTTATTTTACTAAATTTACAATAATACTTAGCATATATAGTCTAGGTGTGTATAATTGCTGGCTGACATTAAAATTAAACAACTGCAGTTTATAACTGTAAACTAGATGACAAAGGGCGTAAAGTTAAAATTGGTAATAAATAGAATTGCAGCCACAAGTGAACAAAAGGGAAATCTGGATGATTTTAGAGTGAGATAAATTGAAAAATGAGGTGTTTGAAATTAATAACTCGTGACGGTAATACCATCATGTAGTATCGTTTTAACAATTGAATGAACTGAACGATAACGAAAATTAGGAGAGATGACAAAGCTCGTAGCAATAAAAGGTAGGTTGGGTAATAAAATTACTAGTTTAGCAACAGGAAAGATAAAGATTGTGTTGTATTTTTTCGAGGGACGATCGTTTATTTTGGCTATTAACAATTAATTATGATTATAGGAGGTTTAGTATGACAGTTACTAAAGCGAACAGAATTATTGCCAGAACTGCTTTAGAAGCATTTGGAGGGAAACCCAGTGTATCAAAATATTGGGATGAAAATAACATGAGCAATGTTGATATATTATCGACTATAGATCAATCTTATGAGGGTGTTACTTCTTATTCTACAATTGGTTTATCTGATTATTCAATTGGATACTCAGTTGATGAAAAGCCATTGCGAGTAGAAATTGTAGGCACTAGTGCAACCATGTTTAAACTCTTTCCAAATGTATTATCTACATGTGCTTTTAATATTATAAATACAAAGTTACCTATCACTCACGGTAAAATATTCAAAGGGGTAGTAAGAATGTACTATCCAAATAGTGAGATGGAACATGTACTATTTACTTCACCTTTCTTATGGGAAAAACTTATTCCGTTAGACTTTACAGATAAGAAAGTTACATGGTTACTTGCAGTACCAATTTCTACAAAAGAGTTATTATTTACGGAGAGAGAAGGAACAGGAGCGTTAGAAGACTTATTTGAAGAAAAAGACATAGATATATTTGATATTAGTAGAAATTCAGTTATATAACTATTATTTAACCCTGATTAGCTGTTGCTTTTCAGGGTTGCTATTTATAGAACTATTGACTAATGAATTAATTGTTTTAAAAAGGATATAACTATCTCTTTCTATTCCTATATGATATAAAATAACCCGTATTTATACAGGGGAGAATATTACGATCGTTAAATGGGTGAAGACGTAGAGATTATACCACAAATAGATAGATTTTTAACTCGGGATACGTATACAGGCGATATCACAGATCCTAGAAGCTTAAATCTATATTCATATTTGTATAACAATCTGGCTTATTACAATGATCCGTCAGGACACTTCCCATTCCCATTAATCTTTGCTGGATGGATCATATATGATTTCTTTAGAACATTCTCAGATCCGTGCTCGACTAACTTTGATAAAGGGGTTGCTTTGGCTAGTTTAATACCAGGAATAGGACCTGATCCCAAAGCGGAAAAGTCTTTTGAATTTGGTACTGACGTAATAAAGAAAAGCGATCATTTCCTTGAAATGGACTTGCAATTTTATCTTCTAAGGGTACGGTTAATTCTAACGAAAATATAGTATATCGTGCGTTAAATCAAAAAGATTCAGATAGACTTAGTCAAGGGTTAGGATTAGAAGCTAAAAACCCTAATGGAACATGGAAACTCGATGAGCATCTTGTTGGTGGTTTTGGTAAAGCTTCATGGGCAAATGATCCATTTATTTCAACAACAGATATTGATGTTGCTAGAGGGTTTAATCAATCAGGAAGTAATTTAGGAATAGTGAAAATTGATTTGAATAAGGTACCATATCAAGCTTTGAAAGGATATGAAATATACCCAAGATTAAATGGTGTAGAAGGATTTCCATATCATTATTCAATTTGGCAACAAGAAGTTTCTGTCCATCAAAGTATACCTATAAAGGCAATAAAGGGGTTCGTAAAATGATAAACGATAGAATAATTGAAATTGAAGAAGAAATAAATAAACTAACTGTTGAGCTATTAGTTCCTATTAGAACTTCAAAAACAGTTAATAAAGAAGCATTTGATAAGTTATATGTACTACTAGATGAATTAAAGGAACTTGTGAAGGAAGAAATATTGATTAGAAGGAAGTTAGCAGGATTGTTGTTCTTTATATATACATCGATATCTGCAGAAGCAGAACACGCCCATTATTCCAACCCTATTTTTATCGAAACTGGAAAGTTAGAAGGCTATTTGAGTGAAATACTTTGGGATTCACCGTTTGGTAAATGTGTTTAAAAAATTATTAACTAGAAAGCGGGAAGATAATATGGCTATATACTTTTATAAGATAGGCGATGAGTATGGTTGTTTTTCAAATTTCTCTCCACATGGATTTGAGTTGGATGGTCAATTTTGGAAGACAAGTGAGCATTATTTTCAGGCGAAAAAATTTGCTAGAACTGAATATAAGGAACAAATTAGGCTCTCATTATCACCAATGGAAGCTGCTAAAATGGGACGTGATAGGAGTAAACCGCTTAGGAAAGATTGGGAAGATATTAAAGATGAGATTATGAGAAAAGCAGTCCTGAAGAAGTTTACTACGCATATGGATATACAAAAGGTATTACTTTCTACTGAAGATAAAGTAATCATTGAAAAAACTTCTAATGATTACTATTGGGGATGTGGAAAGGATGGTTCAGGAAAAAACATGTTAGGTATTATTCTAATGGAAGTTCGAGAACTGTTAAAAAAGAATGTCCAATAATTACAATTAGAACCTTGATTGGCTTTTGCCTTTCAAGGTTTTTTATTAGCACATATAATGAAATAGTATCATTTTAAATCAAAAACTCATGATGGTAAGCAGAATTACGAGATTGATTGCAGTGACATTTATATATAACGACCACCTTACTATTCGATTTAAATTTACAAACGAGAATGACAAAGCTCGTGGCGATAAACAATGAGCAACGTAAAAGGGGGTTCTTATTCTGACTTGGCTTATAATTTGTGGGTTGTATTTTAACTAGAGACGGTCGTATAATACTCGCTATTCGTTTAAAAAGCGTTACAAAAATTAAAATTTATGTAACGGGAGGGTGGAAAGTTGAACGTTGTTGGGTATATAAGAGTCTCCACTCAAGGACAAGCAAGAGATGGATATAGCATGAAATATCAAGAAGAAATTAAAGCGTTTTGTATAGAACAAGGCTTGAACTTAATACATATTTTTAGAGATGAAGGAATTAATGGCGCAAAATTGAATGAAGATGCACTAGAAATAGATAGAGTGGGCTTACAGGAGATGTTGGCTCACCTTTCGTCAATCCAAATTGATTATGTGGTGGTGCTCAACACAAGCAGATTATGGCGGTCAGATATTGTGAAGGTACTGATACAAGGTAGAAAAATAGCTAATCCTCATAACAGTAATATCTTAGAGGAATTGTAGCCATGGGAGCACGATGCAGTTGACCTATTTAGACATTACAAAGATTCAAGGCCAAAAGGAGAGTAAAACAATTGAACTATGAACGTATCATGAGCAAAGGATTTAGTGATAAAGGTAGATGTAATGTGATAAAATGGGAAGTTCAATCGGTAGATGATGGTCAAGAACTTAAAATAATTTTTCTAGGTAAGAATTCCCTTTACCGCCAAGGGATTTGGTTAAAAACAGATAAGGGAATAGAAGTCATGGGGCGTAATTTTTCATCAATAGATCTATGGGAAGATAGCGCTCCAAAAGAACTAGTTCTTAAATGTTTTACCAGCAATGGTGTTATAAGTTTTTATAACATTTGGGATAAAGGAGAAGGGAAAAAATCACAATCATATTCATCTGGTATGATGATTAAACAACAAGGCAACAAAGTGATTTATAACTGTAACGATATCGGTTTTGAAACAAATTTTGATAAATTAATATTTTCTATAGAGAAATTATAAAAATATGTTTAGTAGACTTTAATTGGCTAAATGCCTTTCAAAGTTTTTTTATGGGTAAAGAATAATGTCGATTTAAATAAATTTTTATATTCACTTCACTAATAATTAGGGAAGAAAAAGACTCACTAGATTTTTCAAAAGGTTATGAGTTTATCTCCATATTTTTAGCTTAGATGTTTAAGGCAAAACTCAACCTGTTTATGACTCTATAGGTAGAAGGCCCAGTAGGGCAAGTGAAATAAAAAATAGACCAGAACTATTTTTGGATTAATGATTATGAAAAAAGATAAAAATTGTAGACAACCTTTTAAAAGATGATGTAGATAATAATTGGAATTTAGATAGTGTAAGCTCTAGAATACAGTAAACGATTTTTCATCAATAACAATCCAGCTTATTACAACAATCCGTTGGGACACTTTCCATTGCCATTAATCTTTGGAGCGCTTATGGGTGAATGGGCCATATATGATCTCTTTAAAACGTTCTCAGATCCGTGCTCGACTAACTGTGATAAAGGTCTTGCTTTAGCTGGTTTAATACCAGGAATAGGACCTGCTACCAAAGCGGAAAAGTCTTTTGAATTTGGTACTGACGTAATAAAGAAAAGCGATCATTTCCTTAAAATGGACTTTCAATTTTTTGCGTCTAAGGATATGGATGTTGGTAGGAAGTGGTCTTCTGATAAAGGTATATATTCTGCAGCGTATGAAGCTAATTTGCCAAAAGATATGTATCCTAATGTAAGTTCGCCAAGACACTTTCAAAATACTAATGAGCAACTGTATAATACGTTTGAGAGTGTTTCAAGATTTAAGCAACAAATGGAAGAATTATACCCGAGAATTAATAAAGGTGTACAACCAGGTAAAAGAGGAAAATTTTCACGTAATTCACCTACCAACGAAGGAACTTGGAATCATCATTCCAATCGTGAAGGGGTTACGCAATTAGTACCATGGAGCCAGCACCAAGCAAAGGGTCCAATCCAACAGATGCTTCATCCATGTGTCCGGGGTGGAATGGAGAATTGGGCTGGTGGACGATAACTAATTGGAGGAACTAAATATGGGAAAATTAGTGGTATTGAGAAACGTATTATTGAATGCAACCGATTTAAATTGGGACGATTCTTTATTTTTATCTAGTAATGATGATAAATGGTCTCTGATATCTGAGTGTTATTTATATAATTTAGATCATTTAGATGACGATGATGAAATTCCTAAATTTGCTCGAGATAATGATTTTAAATACGTTCTATCTATAGCAGATGTTCAAGATATTGTTAGTAATGCACAGCAACAGCTTATAAAGTGCTCTGAATTGGACCTATTTAATGCATTTTATTATTATTTTAAAAATGATGCTTTTATATCGTTTATTTCACTGCCTCCCGTACGATAGAAAAAACATTATTATGTCTTAAACAAGTAATTTAAAATCCTTATAGAAATGCTCATCTAGCGCATTCTATAAGGATTTTTTTATTTTCATTGTTAAAATTCAAATTTCCGCATATAATATTAACAGAACAAATGTTCTTATTGTGAGGTGAGGAGAAAGAGAATGTATGATTATTCCCAGTTTCCAGACAACAAGGTGATGGCCATCGATGTCAAGAGTTTCTTCGCAAGCGTAGCCTGTCTCACGCAGCTCGGTACGCCACATGATCCGCTTACCACAAAATTAGCAGTTGTGTCTGATTTATCGAGAGAGTGGTCGGTGGTTCTTGCAGCATCCCCAGCGCTCAAAAAAGAGTTTCCTCGTATTAAAACAGGATCAAGACACGGAGAGATTCCAAAACGAAAGGATATTCATATCGTGGAAAGCGCCATGAGTACCTATATCAAGTACTCCAATATGGTGACAAACGTGCTGTTAGACTATGTAGCACCGCAAGACCTATACGCCTATTCGGTCGATGAGAATTTTATCCAGTTAAAATCGTACAGTAACTATTTCAAGATGGATCTCACAACGTTGGCGGAGCGCATCCAAGCGGATATACGCACACGAACGGGGATTCCTGTCACGATTGGCATTGGACCAAATCCACTAATCGCCAAGCTTTGTTTAGACTTAAAAGCCAAACATTCGCCAACAGGGATTGAGCAGTGGCGCTATGAAGACATTCCGACTAAACTATGGCCATTGCGTACATTAAGCGACATGTGGGGGATTGCCAAGAAAACCGAAGCGAAACTCCATCAATTAGGGATCTACAGCGTGGGTGCATTAGCAAAATATCCGAAGAAGTACTTGATTCAGCATTTCGGGAAAGTCAAAGGGGAAGAACTGCACCTACACGCCTGGGGAATTGATTTCAGTCGTTTGGACGAACGATATGTTCCGCACTCTACCTCGATCTCAGAAAGCCAAATCCTCATGCGTGATTATACGAAGATTGAGGAGATTCAAACCATTCTCTTGGAACAGTGTGAGAACCTAGCGTTTCGCGCTTTGAGAACCAAAAAATTCGCTCGGACGATTCACCTCACGATTCAGTACAGTCATTCAGGCTATGGAAATGGATTCTCACGACAGATGCAACTGGACACGGAAACAAACTTCACAAAGGAGATCTATGACGCTTGCGTAGAACTATTTCATCGTCATTATACGGGTGAGCCTGTCCGAGTCATTGGCGTTTCGCTCAAGAATTTAGTTTCTGATGATGAACGACAGCTGGATCTATTTGAAGATGAGGCAGAGCGTGAGAAGCGGTATCGATTAGCCACCGTCATTGATCAAATCCGTCAGAAGCATGGAAAGAATAGTTTGCTCAGAGGATCGAGTTATTTTCAGCATGCGACGGCTAGAGAGCGTAATGGAAAACTTGGCGGTCATAAAGCTTAATGATAATGGAAATGGAGGAAAAGAGGATGACAAAACAAATGGGAAGAACGATGGTGAAATGGCAGCCCTTCGCATCTCTGCCTACTCAATATGAAGGAATCCGTGATTTGATCGAAGAAAAGAATAAGTTGCCGCGCCCTATACTCTCTGATGATCAGAAAGAGGAGATTAGTCGTGTGCTTCAGGAAGCCCTTGAAGCACAAAAAACGATTCATTTCACGTACTACAAGAATGGAATGCATCTCAATGAAATGGGAGAAATTCATAAGGTAGATTTACATACTAACACGATTGTATTCATTGATGTATTTAGTTATCAGAACGTACATAAGTTTGAAGACATAATTAATGTTAGATTCGCTTAAATGTGACAAGTATCGTCAAATTTGTACGCATCTTCCGTGTAAAAGTGCCAGCTATAAAAATTCATCTAGTTAGAACACGTAACCGATGTTCTCTGTATTTAGCAAATCTAGTTATTAGAATAACACCCACACAAAAAGAGAGTCCTCATCTTCTTTTTGTGTGGGTGTTATTTATTTTTTAGCGCATAATCAAGAAATGTATTGGACCTTCGGCATCTTTACTTTAAAAATATGACTTAGTGCAACATTATGAATTTGTATAACAAAAGGCTATTAGATTTTACTACATTATGTGTTGTTCTCATATCACGTTTTTGTATAGCAGCTTGATAACTTAGTGCCTCATAAACTTTCATAAAAAAACTCAATTATTTAAAAAAACGACTCAAAAAAAACTACTTTATGTAGGTACACGAAGGAGGTGCGAACATGAACAAAGTTTCTTGACATGAACTTCTTGCATGACATTTTTTTAGTATTCATGAATGGGTGGGTGATATGTTTTTATCATTACTATAACCCAAATGCTTATTTGTCATCTTTAGCATACGTATAATGAGTTGATGAGTAGGAGTAAGGGGATGAAAACTAGGAGGTGAAGGGCATGGCTAAGTTGCTTGATATGATTTCAAAGCACTTTAATGGTTTAGTTGTACTAGTAGCAATCACAACTCTCGTTCTAATGTTCACTCGTTAATTACAAGGAAAATTAGCATATAAAAAGTTATCTACTTACCAGGGGAATAGCAGTAAGAGATAACAGAAAGGAGGATACAAATATGGCTCTTCTTAACTTAGTGTCTAAACACTTTAAAGAATTTACTATCGCACTATCGGTTTTAACTATTGCACTATTGGTTTTAACTGTACTTTCAGCTTTAATTAATCGTTATTAATTCAATTCAAAAATGCTCCTATTCTGTGTCACATTCGCACAGGATGGGAGCATTTTAAATATATGTGATTAGATAATAGCTATAATCAAAAGGATGGACGCAAATCCCCAAAAATAAAGGTCACCAGAAGGGGCGGAATCGGTCTTATTCAATGTGGATTTAGAGGTGTATTCGTAGCGTCCCTGTTTCATCGGCCTGTAATCGTAGGAACGATTCTCCTCCTCCAGCTGGTGTGTTTCTAGTAGAGGATAACGACGGTTCTTGACCTTGTTTCCGTTCCTCTTTTGCTTGTTTCCCATGCGTTTCTGCTTGACTGTGTACTCTTGGTGTAAGCTCATTTGACTCTTCCTTTCTATTCGTAGTATCACTGTCTAATTCAAGCCATAACGAGTGGTCTTCTAAGCTCCATACAGGGGCAGGGAAGGCTTGATCCTTCTCGGAAAATTCGTTGATAATCTTCTGAAACTCTTCGGTATGTACAGCCGTGAAAAGCGCACAGCGAATCAATTGTGTTCGTTCGAGACCCGAAGAATCGGCTAGTTTCTCCATATACTCTGCATACACATCCGAATACCGTACAGTAGGGCGGTAGACCACTAGTTACCTACCTTTTGTGTACGCAATAGGATCTCTTTTAACGCTTCTTTACCCGCAGCCGTTAAATAGATATTTTTCATTCCCGCTAATTGTTTTGCTAATTCCACTGTCATCTAAAAACACTCCTCATAGTTTTATTTTTATAGAAAAACTCCTATTAAAAGTTATGAATCAGTTGGTTTAAGTGCGATGTCTTACTACATCATATTAAATAAGGCTTGTACACTATTCTTGTTTTTAATAATTTTCTTATTTTTTATGTCTTGAATTAAATATAGGAAAGTTGGACATGATGTTTTTATAAGAATGGTAGGTAAGGAGAGGGACTAATGGAGCATAAATTGTTCGGACGACCCAAGACCAAATTAGGAAAGTTTCTAGACCAGCATATTATTAGTCAAACACTCTTATATACGTGGACCAAAGGAAAATTAAGCAAGAGTATGATTAGTAAGATGTGTATCGAAAAGGATTATACACCGACAACCGATAAAGTAAATATTGTGTTAAAAGCGCTTAGAAAACACGTTAATTCTAATATTGAATACGATGACTTCTTCATGTAAGCAATAAAAAGAGACCTAAAGAATGCTATTAATTCTTCAGGTCTCTTCTTATTGCTACTTCTTACTTAAAGGGCTTATAATTTCAATAAGTAAATTATAAAGGAATTGGTAAATATGGATATTAATAACTTTCTTTCCTTTCAAGAAAAAGAACTAAAAATTTATGAATCAGAAGAATATACAACTTTATATTCAGATTTATACTCAGAGATTACACACGTAAAACTTCAAAAAATATTTATAAATTTACATGGTAAATTAAATTCATTAATAAGCAGTATGAATGAAAAGTTACCCAATGGCAATCAAAATTCTTATTACATTGCTACGGACAGCAGAGAACTAATAAAGATTATTGAAAACATTGAGGAGATCCAAAAAAGATTATCTTCTTCGGATTGTAGCTTTTCGATCGATGAATATTATGAAAAAGCTTTTAATGAATGGAAGGAATTACTACAACCTATGGGTACTACGATTCCATCACATACACCTAAATTTGAACTATACTATGAGAAACCAATATTTAAGACCAATGATACTTTACAAGTATCTCCCCTCAATAATCATGTAAATGTAACGTTGAAACTTATAGGGGAGGGTTCGTATGCACAAGTTTATAGATATAAAGATCCGTATTATAGTAAATCTTTTGTTTTAAAAAGAGCAAAAAAGAACTTAGATGCTAAAGAAATTGACAGGTTTCAGGAAGAATTTAAACAAATGAAAAAACTTAATTCTCCTTACGTTGTAGAAGTATATAATTATGATGCATTAAGAATGGAATATACGATGGAAAGTATGGACTGTACACTTGAGGACTATATCTCAAAAAATAATAATAAACTTAAATTTGATGAGCGGGTTAAAATATGTAAGCAAATATTAAAAGCATTTGCTTATATCCATTCTAAGAACTGCCTTCATCGCGATATAAGTCCGAAAAACATTTTAATAAAGCAATATGATGATGTAATAGTAGCGAAGGTTGCCGATTTTGGACTAGCCAAAACCCCTTTAAGTACTCGTACATCGTATAATACAGAAATGAAAGGTTACATGAATGATCCGGCTTTACAAATGGACGGGTTTAAATATTATGATACTGTTCATGAGACATATGCTTTAACAAGACTATTCCTTTTTGTGCTTACAGGAAAGTACAATTTAAGTGATATAAAAGATGCTCAGCTTATCGAATTTGGAAAGCGAGGCATGAATCCAATTAAAGAGAAACGGTTTAAAAATGTTGGAGAACTAAGCCGTTTTATTCATTCGATGAGTAAGGAACCAGTAAATTCATAAAAAAGGAATATAATTTGTAGCATTCCGCTGAGATGGAGTGACAAACATGATGGATGAAGAAACTATAAATGTAATTTTGGATGTTCTTAAGAACGAATTGTCTCCAAACCTTGTCTATTTATTTGGTTCGCAAGCTGCAGGGAACACGCATACAAAGAGTGACTTTGATATTGCTTACTTAGGGAATAGATCAATTAGTCACTATGAGCGCTTTATGCTCGCTCAGCAGCTCGCTAGCACCTTAAACAGAGATGTAGACCTTATTGATCTTAATAAGTCTTCTACGGTCTTTCAAGCGCAGGTAGTAGGTCATGGAAAGGTATTGTATTGTACAGATGAAAACGGGCGCTTAATGTTTGAGATGCTAACTTTCAAGAAATATGCAAGATTAAATGAAGAGCGCAAAGAGATATTGGATACCATTTCAAAGGCGGGACAAGTTTTCAAAGATTAAACAATATACTAGTGAGTCTAAAGATGCTATCAAAGGTAGCATCTTCTTTTGATGGGAAAACTTACACTCAAATTCCAGGTCTTTTCTCCGTATTAAGCGTATACATACTCCTGATATAATAATTTTTCATTAAAGAATAAAGGAGTTTGAGAAATATGGATAAAGCAAAATGGTTAGATGTTAATTTATGTAGTTTAAGCAACAATACTCTTTACAATCTTAAAGAAAACTTACATACAGAAATAGTTGCAATGGAGGAAGAATACCTAGCACATTTTGAAGGGGATAAAAAAACCCTTAAAACACAAGTGTCTTTATACTTAAAAGTCTTAATGTGCGAAATTGAATCTTTAGCAAGAGTGATTACCCTTATAGACCGTGTAGATCAAAGAAAAGTTCGTTTTCATGAGGATGCGCTAAGTGGTCTTGCAAATGAACATTTGAAATTAAATGAATCAATTAAGGAAGTGAAAGAAAATTTAGCTCAATTAAGAAGAGAGATTGACGGCAATGATGATCAACTTGAAAGCTTATTTGACCGCTATAGAGCTAAAGTAAAACTATATAGTCAGTGCAAGGTCATTTATCAAGCGCGTTTCCATGATCATGTTGGATTTGCTGGATAAAACATGTAGGATTCGCTGGTTCCTTATTAAAGGCCGCTTGTATACAAATACAGTAGGATGAATTGGGAATTGTATAACAAGAGACATGTAAAAAAAGACACCAATACTAGGTGTCTTTTTTTACAAATATCTCCACGAACATTATGAAGAGAGAAGCATAGAAGATTATCACAATAAGTTCCTAACAATCATATACTTTGCGTTAAATACCTGTTTTACGAAATCTTTTATATTTTACATAAAAATGGTATGATATATATATCAAATATAAAATTAGAGAGCAGGAGAAAAATATGCAATTAACAAAAAGACAGCACTATGTTCCCCAATGTTATTTAAAGCAATTCTCTGCCAAATACAACGAAAAAGTCGACTATTTCGATAAAGTCACAGGTAAATCCTTTACTTCCATGCATGTGGAAAATGTAGCACAGCAAAGGTATTATTATGATTTTTCTGAGGAATTTGTTAAATCTTATAATAGTAATTTTTCCACTAATCTAAACGTAGAAGAGATTAACATACAGTTTCTTGAAAAATATTTTTCTAAATTGGAAACAGGTTTTGGTAATGCATTCTTAACATTAGTTCAAAAAATAAATGATGAAAAGAACTTGTTAACAACAGATTTGAATAAAGTAATTACAGAAGTTGAGAGACAAGAACTATCTTTTTTTATGGCTCTACAATCTATAAGAACTCCTTCATACAGAGAATTGCTTAAGAACTTTGTTACTATTCTTGAAAAAAATTCTTTTTCAATTTTTGATTCCATAAAACTCGATGAGATAGATGAAAATGAGCTCTTTTTTTACTATTTAGATACAGGTGTACTAGATCGATTGGCTAATCATTTTAATAAAAATTTCAATTGGTCCTTAGGGATTATTACCAATCCTGAACAAGCACGTTTTCCACATATTCGTAAAATGTTTGTAACAGATGAATTTCTTATATCTGATAATCCTGTCATCAACTTTAAACACATAAATCAGAAAAACCATTTAGATTTATCATTAGAGTTTGCTATACCCATTACCCCTCATCATATCATTATTTTAAGGGATAATAATTATCCTCAAAAAGAAGCAACTTCTATATTTGAAGTGGATCGTAATCAAGTGAGAATTTATAACGAATATCAATATAGATTCTCAAAGAGATTTGTTTTTTACAGTAAAAGTACAAATAAGAGCAAGGTAAAAAACTTCTTCAAATATAATCCGGAAGAGTATACTCAAAACAATGGGAATTTTTGTGTGCTTACCTATTAATCTTAATAGGTTAATTTCGTATTTTACTATATTGTAACTATTCGTTAAAATCTGATTTAACGCAAATTTTGACAAAATTCGACATTCGTATAGTGTCGGACTTTTATTATCCCTCTACCCTTTAAATGCATAAGAAAGGATGAAGATCATGCCAATCTCTAGACAACATCAAATACATGAAGAGCGCCTAAAAGAAATGGTTATGGGCATGCCTTTTTATGTTCAGCAGTTTGTTGACGATAAATTAGACACTCATTCCTCTTCTACTTTGTTAGGTTATCTGCATGATTACAAACTCTTTTTTGATTGGTTGATGGCCGAAGGTTTTGCAGAATGTAATGAAATAAAGGATATTCCTTTAGAAGCGCTGGAGAAGTTACCCTTAGAAGCTGCCAAATCATTCTTTAAGTTTGTAAATCGTAAAGACGTGGTGGTTTCTAAGAAGAAAAACGAAAAGAAAAAGCCCGAAAAGGTTTCGACTAATCGTAAGATATCCGCGCTACGTTCCTTATTTAAATACTTAACGGTCGAAACGGAAAATCAAAATCAAGAACCTTATTTTTATCGAAATGTCATGCAGAAAATAACGGTTCATAAGAAAAAAGAAACGCTTAATGCTCGATCTGGTCGAATTTCTAAAACTATTTTTCACAAAGATGAAGACATTCAGTTTCTTTCCTTCTTGAAATATGAGTATCTAAATACGATTTCACCTAAAGCAAAACCCTATTTTCTACGTGATATAGAGCGTGATTATGCGGTTATATCCCTCTTTCTTGGTTCAGGGGTACGTGTCAATGAGTTGGCTAATTTGCGATTGAGAGATCTCAATTTCTCTACGAATGAAATAGCAGTTATACGAAAGGGAAATAAAGAAGATATCGTTTCAGTGGTGCCCCAGGCCATGCAAGACGTAAAAGAATATTTAGACATACGATTACAACGCTATCGTGCCAGAAATGATGAAGATGATTCTGTATTTGTCACACGATATCAAGGCTCTTATACCCCTTTATCGGTTCGTACTATACAGCATATGGTCAAGAAATACAGTAAAGCCTTTCAATCAAATAAATCCCTCTCCCCTCATAAATTGCGTCATACGTATGCGACACAGTTAGTAGAAGAAACAGGTGACCTAGTACTTGTAATGAACCAGCTGGGTCATAGTTCTATGAATACAGCTGTGTTATATACGAACTCAGATAAGGAACGGGCAAGAGAAGCAGCTAAAAAATTAGGTAAAAAGCGAGAAGATTTATAACTAGATATCTTTAAAAGAAACCATTAGTAAGTAAATATCCCTTTACTAATGGCTTCTTTAAATTAAAGTTGAGTTATTATGTTAAATGAAAGGATATTTCTATATGACGATATATGGATATGAAAAAACCAACTTGCGCGTAACAAGCTGGTTTCAAATCAAACTATAACCTTCTGATAAAAAAACTAATTCTGTTCATGAATGGATTTTATTAGCATTATTTATATAAGGTATTTGAATTTATCTGTATCAGAGCACTTATCAATATGCATTTCAAGAATAACAGCTAAATTCCTAAGGTTAGAGACACAGCTTTTTCAGTAGCGATTACCATGTTAGAAGTTTATAAATTTAAATGCATTTAATTAAAAGCCACGGATACCATAGAATTTCTTCTGCCAAAATTTTATTATTATCAATTAAATTAATAATTACTTTAGCATCCTTGTATTCCTCTATCAATGAATACCGATTTAATTGAATGTTGTTCTCCAAAAAATCATCTTGTAATCCATTACAGATAAACGAATAAAAATTACCATTTAAATATCCACAGATATCAAATCCTAATTTTCTCTCCTTGCTGGATATGTGTTCTATCTTTTTATCTTTTAAAAAGTTATAAATACTGATTTCCTTATCATTTTCATTTTGTTCATTAATTAAGAAATCTTCATAGAAATCTTCTGGAATACAAATTTTCACTATCATAAGGTTTTTAATATTAAATAAAAATTTATCCTTAAATAAAATGGCGTCTTCAAAAGATGCAAAAATATTAGGCCAAGAGAATTTCTTCGAATTTTCTAGGTACTCTAAGAATTGTTCAGCTTCTTTTAATACTTCTTTTGATAAATTTAAATCTCTTTTTATTTCATTTTCAATGTTGTGTACCCAAGAAAAAAACCACTCATCTGGGTAAGTCGGTTTTACATAGTTACTTATAGAGAATACATTGGTAGATAAATTATCTAATTTAAAAGACTTTGAGAGATATTTATCCTTAGTCGAAATAATAATATATCCAACCTCATAATAATTCATTATATTTACCTCCTTTTATATAATTTAAAAGGTAGAAGAAAAGATAACTTCTACCTCTATAATACCTCTTATCTATACCCTCTTGGATATTCCTTCCTGTAGGGCTTCCTAACTCTCGTTTTCTTATATCTCTTCTTGTTTTTCGGGTTTCTATTATAGTAATTTTGACTTTTCACATTAGGTCTACTGACATTACCATGTGCCTTGCCTTCACCTCTAAATTGCTTACGAACTACTCCTCCATTTCCATAGGTAGTGTATTCAGAAACTCTTCCGTTTTTCCTTTTATATCTAGTATGTGGTCTTCCATGTGCTGCAGGGTCACCACCACTAGGTTTACTTCTTGCTCTTAAAACCGATAGTTTTCTCCCAAGCCTCCAAGCTCCATATCCCCCTACCACAGCGATTGTTGCTAACAATGCTACTTGACCTACACCTGGTATAAAATAAATTAAATATGCATAATTTCCATCTGGATCTATATTCATAACAGGATTGTTCTTAGCATAAATATATCCATTTTGGGTAATTGGATCATCGTCATCACCAGGATCTGAGTCAGCTGATAAAAATACACCTTGTTCTGGATTATAATAACGAGCAATTAAATAATATAAACCGGTCTCTTCATCCCGCATATATCCAGCATACGTAAATGGGTTCTGAATATCTGTTTGTCCAGATGTTACTTGCTTTTGAACATTTCCCCAAGCATCATATGTGTATTTTACTACAATAACACCATTATCATCAGACATCGCTACCACATCGCCATGTGGATTATAATGATAATAATACGTTTTTCCACCTGTCTTCATAGACAGGCGTAATCCATCCATAGAATAAACATATGATCGTAGAATGTTACCATTTTCATCTGTCTCATATAATGGATCAATGCTATCTCCATCATAATAGAATCTTGTCACATTACCATTTACATTTTTTTCAATACGACGATCATCGTCATCATATTTATAAGTAGCAAATGGTGTACCCTCACCTTTTTTAGTAATAGAAGTTAATTGGTCAGCAGCATTCCACGTATATGTGTATTTACCATCTTCCGTACGATTTCCGTTTTCATCATACTGAATCGTTTCATTTCCAAATTCCGTTAGTTGATTGCCTATATTAAATGTAGCGCTTGTTTCAACAGTGTTTTCACCTGGCTTGGTCAACTTCACTGATGTACGATTACCAAAACCATTATATACATATTCCTTAATTGTCCCATCAGGAAGTATTTCTTTAACCAATTGGTCTAACGAATCATAGTCGTAAGATGTTTTACTATCTACTGAACCATCTTCTTTGTAGGAAGTAATTTCTTTTCGATTATCATTTTCATCATACTTATAGGATTCAGACAAAATGGTATCACTATTTGCATTACCAATTTCTAATCCAGTTACTTTCCCAGTTACATCGTAGGTGAAATCTGAACCTGCAGCATTTCCAGCTGTGTACGTACGTACGTTTCCATTTTCATCGTAGTCAAAACGATATGCTTTACCTTGAGCATCTTTTACACTAATGTTTTGATCTAAATTGTTATACTCGTAATTAGTCTCATTTGTTAACCCATTTTGTGTAAAAGTAGATTTAGTAACTTTCGTAGAATTAGGCTTATATGTCCAAGCAAATGTACCACCACGATCCGTCATGCTCACGATTTGATTAGCTTTATCATAATCCTTTATGCGAACAACACTGTTAATTGAATCAACCACTTTTGTTTCGTTACCGTTTGGATCGTATTCAAAGGTAAAGGCTGTTACACCATCTCTTTTTTCACTTGTTGTACGATCTGCTGTATCATAAGTCCACTCTAAAGTATGGTTGTTTGGCAGGTTGGTTTTCGTTTTATTTCCGTTATCATCATATTGATGTTTAGTTATAAAACCAAGAGGATCTGTGTAAGTTCCTAATTTATTATCTAAATCATAATCATAAGAAATAGTTTGAGTATTGCCTTCAGCCACTACTTCTTTTTTATTAACGTTACCATTTTTATCATAACCATATTTAACTGATGTTCCATTTTTCAAAGACACACTCGTTAATTGGTTGTCCTTATTATAGGTTGAATTTTTCTCTTGACCTTTTGGATCAATTTCAGATGTTTTGTTTCCATACGCATCATATTGAAATTGTTGTGTACGACCTTTTTCATCGGTAACTTTTGTTAAATAGTTACCATTTGAGTCATACGAATTTTGAGTAAGATGATTGTCTTCTAATAAACGTATATCATCAAAATAAGCAGTACCTGTAAACTTGTTACGGAAAATCGTATATACACGAACTTTTTGAATCGCCTTATTCAAATCACCGGCATCAATGGTAACTGCACTACGACTCCAATCATGCGTACCTTTAGTAAATTTAGCTTGATATACTTTTTTAGAACCATCTCCAAAAGTGACATCTGCCCAAATGGAGTAATCTTTACTCTCCGTACTATTAAACTCTGGACCTGCTACACCGTCTGCTTTTGACATACCTGTTAACGTAATATTTCGAGGTGTAGACTGATTTAATACTACTTCCTGCGAGTAAGAGGTTTCTGTATCTCCAGTACCTTGTCGTTGAATAGAGATACTCTTTGCACCTGAGAAGCCTTCATTTGCCACACTTGCTACAGATGTTCCTGCTGATTTTGCCCAACCATTTGCATCGTTCTCAAAGCCGCTATTTACAATTGGATTAAAGCTTGAAGAAACAGGACCATCTTCTAGTTGAAGGTTATCAAATAGAGCAACACCATTAACTGGCCCTTTTAAATGCTCCACTTCTAAGAATATACGTACTTTAGCCCCTTGAGTATCTGTACTAAATGAAACTTGTCGTTCTTTCCATTTGCTATTACCTGTCACTTGATTAAAACGATTAGATGCCCAATTTAAATGTTTCCCATTGACGTCTAATATCTCTACATTCAAGAAAGCAGAAGCATTCTCCAAACTCTCCGCCTTAATTAAAGCACTTAATGTATAAGAGGCATTAGGTTGCACATTTAAGACTTGAGTAGCTGCAATGAAGCCTTGTTGACCATCTGTTGTACTAACTGATCTATTTGGCTTTACTTGCAACACTTTCGACCCTGAAAAGCTTCCTGGTGCATGATTATCTGCAATAGAAAAAGATCCAGAATCATTTTTACTTAATGAAGCCCATTCAGATCCTAATGACTTCTCAAAACCAGAATTATTTATTAAGTTATTAGCTGTACTTAAATCACCACTGGATTCAATGACATTTCCATATTTATCATATGTTGACATGGAAGCTGTTTTAGCAGTCGTGTCTACTTCTGATACAGCATTTGTATCGTCATAAGAAATCGTTGTAGCTCTATTTTCAGTATCAGTAGCTTTTGTTACATCGTTATTTTTGTTGTACTCATAGGTTTCTGTCCCAAAGGCGTCTGTTGCGCTTGTAACATTACCATTTGCATCATATTTATAATCTTCAGATATACGCTTCCCTTGATCTCGTGGATCTATTTGCTGAACTAAGTTATTGTTTTCGTATTTAAATGTAGTCGTTAACTTTAAATTATCAGCATCGTCTACGGTTTCTGAAGGGTTCCCGTCTTCGTTGTAGCGGTAAATATCTTTACTGCCAGATGGATTTGTGACTGTTACTTCACGCTTATCTGTATCGTAAGCAATTGATGTTTTTTTCTTTAAAGGACTAATTGCTGTTACAAGACGACTGTCTGCATCATATTCGTATTCTGTAAAGGATGGGGATGCATCCGTGTGTCTTGGATCATAAACACGATAAAGCATTCCATCTTTGTAGTCATATTTATACAGTCTGCCTTCAGGGGTTGTCGTTTCTTTTAACTGACCGTTATCATATTTAAATGTTGTAACTTGATCCGCATACGTAATAGAAGAAATATACGCTCCATCGTATCCAAACGTTACTGTTCTACCAGTGCCATCTGTAGCATCTGTAATACTAGTTAATTTACCATTTGTATAGTTATAAGATGTTTGGTTCCCATTCGCATCTTTTTCATAGCTAATGGTCCCATTTGCATTAAAGGCTGTTACGCTTTGATCGGTATCTTTAAAATAATACCCATTGCTATCTTTCGTAAGTGTTACATATATACCAGTAGGCGCTTCGTAGCCTGTTGAAATCTTTTTGTAACGTTGAATTCGTTTATCAGACTGGATGTATAAAACATCACCGTTTTTATCTTCTAGGACTTTTAAATCAAGTGTACTTTGCCATCCTTTTCCGAATAACCCTTCGCCTGTATCTTTGCTATTGAATGTACGAGAAATGTTAATACCAGGACCTTTTCCATCCAACGAAAAATCAGTTTCATCGAATAAAAAGTTTCCATTGAATGCATTAACCGTACCACCTGGAACCTCAAAAGAAGACCAAAACTCTTCCATACCTAAATAAGAAGATTCTAAGGATGGAATTTTAGGAGTAGTAGGATTAGATAATGCGCTCTCTCCATCTGTTCCATAGGCCGTTACTCTAAACCAATAGTTCGTATTAGTTGGATAGAGTCCACCAGAATTTTTATAAACAGCTGATGGATCTCTTGCTAATTCAACTCCATTTCCGTCGGTATGAAGTTGATATTGCCCAACTTTAATTTCATCTTGTGTTGGCCAAATACCTTTTCCTTGAGTAGTCCACGTGCTTGTACCTTTTGCAACAGTTGAAACCATTTCATAGTTTTTTCCGTTGTACATCCAAACTTTATAACCTTGTACTTTTGGATTTTCGTCTTCATCCCATGAAAGAGTCACATACCCAGTATCTTCACTTGTCGTATTTGCATACGGTTTGGCAACTGGCTGATCCAAAGGTAAAATTGGCATAAAAGCATCTGAGTTGGATGATTCTCCGCCTGGGAATACCGCACTTACACGGAAGAAATAGGTGCGAGAATTTTCATATTTAACATCTGCATTCCCGTATACATCACCAGGTGTACGAGAAAGTTCTGTTCCTTTCCCATCATGATGAAGTTCATATTCACCTGACTCAATTTCATCTTGTGTTGGCCAAATACCCTTACCTTTTGATGACCAACTTGTTGTATTTCCTACTTCAAAAGCTTCATAGTTAATTCCATTGAACAATTTAATTTTATAACCGATTGCTCCAGGAACAGTATTCCATGAAAGATTTACATATCCCGTGTCATTGTTATTAGAAGCAGCAAATCCTGTTGGTGTGTTTACAGTTGGATAATGGTAACTAACTGAAAGGTAGGGCTTATTTGTACTGTTTTCAGACGCATAAAACTTCTTCCAATAAGCTTGTCCATTTCCATTTTCATGTAACTTAAAACCATAATTCGGTTTACTTCCAGATACCCAATCTTTTACGGTATTTAGAACGTTAAAGCTTGCTACATCACCTTTAGCAACCGAAGCAGTTGAAATATTCGTAGAAGCTGGCTTGTTATTCCAAGTTAATGTTCCTGGTGCCCAACTTCCATCTACACGATCTAACCATACATTGTTAGGTGTAGACGAATAGGAATGTGCTGTATAAACATTAAATTGAGCAGAATCAATTAATGCCCCCTGCAATTTAGAAGTATCCGGCTTTACAAACGTAAAGTTTGTCCCAGAGGCACTATCATAATAACCTGATTTCAATGAATAGTAACCTGAAGATGATTCCCAGAATTTATCGTAATTCGTAGTTGGATAAGCACTAGATACAAACGTATCATCACTAGCTCCAAGCGTAATTGTGGGATCAATGTAAACTGGATAAATACGATCCGAAGATGTTAACCACTCTTTATCTGCTACAACATTTAGATTATAGCCTTCTGCTACTTTTTCTAGTTCATAGTGAACATCAAATGAAGTTGCAGGATCTCCTGATTCTTTATCCACATTGGAATCGCTCATGTAAGGACGCGGAATATTAAAGATTACATTACTTTTCTCATCTTTAAAAGAGGTACTACCGTCCTCATTTAAGTTTGCCAATAGACTTGTCTTAACCAAAAATTTGAATTGAGAAAATCCTTCATATTTTTGAAGAATAATATCTTCTTTAACACTTTGATCAAATACTGTATTACGTAAATCCACACTTTGTAGAACATTGCGGTAGAAAATCTGGTTTTCTTTATGTTCAGCGGCTACATCTGTTGATGAAGTAAAAGGTTGATCACCTTGTGCACCCAATAACTTGTATTGGACCTGATTACGTTCATCTTTCACCGTTGCATATGCACCGTCATTTGTTTGTTTCTCAAAAGCTACATCGATTCCTGCATTAGCAGGTTCAATGGTATTTTCCTGATTATTAACTTGCAAATCAGTGGAAATCTCTTTCCATTCATTGCTCTTTTCATCTTTTCGTTGTACAGGATCAAGATAGATTTCTTTTTTATAATCTCCTTCTCCTGTTTGTTCAACTTTGATATTCTCTTCTTGTTGTTTTTCCTCCACCTCTGGTGCAGTTTTTTCAACCGGTGGTGCTTGAATATCAGGTTGATTCTCCATAATTTGTTGGTTAATTCGTGCTGCGTCTTGCCCCTCAGAGACTGCCTTTTCCTGACTAGCAGGTTGGTCTACTGAATCACTTGTAGCTGTCGTAGATGCCCAATCATAGGCTGGTAAACTACTAATAACAAGTGTAAAGACAAGAAGACAAACTATCCATTTAGATAGTTGACTTATTGTTTTACGTTTCATTACAATCCTCCCTTTTTTTGAAACATTTGTTAACAAAATGAAACATAGATTAATTTACCTTTTTTAGGTGACTATATGAATAGGTATTTGTAACCTTTTTCTATATAAGGTAGAGGATAGTAAATAATTTATGTTATATGAATAATAAGGTAAATTTTTCATTCAATATATATATTAAAAACGCTTCTTTATAAGTAATTAATTTTAATTCCCAATATATAAAATGTATTAATATACCTAAATTATAATTAATATCTATTTAAACACTCGATAAATTAGTTCATTGGAACCAAATAACACCTACCTAATTTTTATTAGATTAAAGTTTTAATTTTAAGTATTTTTATGAAATCGTTTCCAAATATAGCAAAAGAAAAATGATGGTGCATTTTCTATTTAACCGTTCGTTGTAAAGTTACATTGAGCAACGTTCTTGCCACAATGTTATCAAGTGGTTTGTGCAACACATTTCATAACCTTTAGATCTGCTGTTATATTTACACGCGCTGTGTAACCCACACCGCAAGTTGACACATAATTGATATCAGTCTGTCTTATCTTTTACTGGATGATATCTTACTAAGATAGGAGTGCTAACAGTAGACTACTTGTGTTGCTTTAGGATTTTTCCTTCCAATTCGTATTCCACTCTTATAAATTAAAAAAGTAATCTCCCCCAAGAATGTTATAAAATCTTTGAAGATTTACTTTTTCACTAAGTTTACACACAATCACTCGTCTTTCTACTTACTTAGAATCCATATTAATAACAAATAAAGATTCAATTCTCCCTTTTCCTATAATTTATATAGGAAAAAATGAATATTTTTAATAATTTTAAGTATTCAAATTATTTATAAGATGCTAATATATTAAAAAGGAGGCAGGACTTTGGATGTAGGTGCAAAAATTAAATTTCATCGTTTGAAAAAAGGGCTGACACAAGAAGAATTAGCTAGAGGAATTATTTCCATCCCCTATCTTTCAAAAATAGAGAACGCCAAAATTACTAGCAATCAAGAAATTTTGCAACTATTATTTGAACGATTATCGGTACCTTTTGATATTCAGCATGAAGATGACTTTAAAGCATACTGTTATGAATGGTTTAAGCAGTTAAGAGCACCAGATGAAAATTGTGAACCTTACTTAAGTAGAGTTGAGGAAATAAAAGCGCTCACACTTGATGATTCGTTACTCTTACTAATTGATATCCATTTTATTCAGTACTATTTATATAAACGTAATTATCAAAAAAGCGCTGCTTTAATTGCAAGTTTAAAAAAGGTTAAAAATTCTTTTACGCCATTGCATTCATATTACTATCACAAATTTATAGGAAACCATGATGTCATTCACTCAAAGCTACAGGAAGGCTTATCTAACTACCAACTTTCCTTAAATCACCTTTCCTTGATTCAACTGGATGAATTAGAATTGGCTGATATTAAATATGTCATAGGAATTACCTATAGCCGACTACGTCAACCTGCTTATGCCGTGTCATTAATTCAAGAAGCATTAATGGTCTTTAAAGATCATTATGAATTATATCGGAGTGCACAATGTCACATCACTTTGGGCATCTGTTATAGACGATTCAAAGACTATGATAAATCCATTCATCATTACCTTTTAGCTCATAAATTATCAGGTATTTTAAAAAATACCAAAATGGAACAGCTAACTAATTTAAACTTAGGACATTTACATCATGTAAAGGGGAAACTAACAGAGGCAATCTCATATTATGAGAAATGTTTGACCATGAATTCAGATGATTTAGAGGACAGTATGGTATCCGCTATCTCCTTGGTCCGCATCTATTATGATCTAGAAACATTTGATAAAGCGAATGAATTATTACATACAGCTATGACTATTCAGACAAAATATTCTAGCTTTAAATACGATTTAGACATCGAGATTTACAAAGAATTAATCAGAAGTGATTTTAGTAGTATTGAGGGAATTCTTATTGATAAAATGATTCCCTACCTACAGAAGAACCAAGAGTATAGTGAGCTCCTGCTATATGCACAGTTAGTTAGTACTTTTTACGAAAAAGAGCACAAATATAAAAAAGCGTTCTATTATCAAAAATTAGTAAATGACTTGTTAAATAAATTTATCGAAATTTAGGAGGACTAATAGTATGAAAAAAATTATCGTTGCTGTTGTTGCTATCGCATTTATTGGAGGTTTTGCAATCTCCGCTACACCTCATAAAGATGTAGCTATCGAAAAAGAGCCAGGGCCTTTAAAGTCAACTGTAGTAATTAAAGGGTAATTAACTACTATCTAAAGTTTTATCTCCTTTTTTAAAAGATCTGTCCGTAACATGTAAATATATGTTGCAGACAGATCTTTTTTATTACGACTGCGAAAATTAAGAAGACAGCTTATGAATTTGAAACATTGAAAAAGGAAAAATGAGTGTTCATTTTTCCTTTAGGCAATATATTATAAGGTTTTTTTTACTTAGAAACGTCCGCCACCAAGTTGTTGTTGAGCAGCTTGCACAAGACGTTTTGTGATCTCGCCGCCTACTGATCCATTTGCACGTGCAGTTGTATCAGCACCGAGGTTTACACCAAATTCACGAGCGATTTCATACTTCATTTGATCAATTGCTTGTTCAGCACCAGATACTAGTAATTGATTGCTGTTATTGTTATTTGACATCTGTGTCACCTCCTCTTTTTTATAACTTCTCTCAGATGTAATAGAATTATACTAAGAATGTAATAAATGTATCTTCCTACGACACTGATCAAAACAAATCTAATGACAAGGCTTATATTCATTTTAGTTCTTCGTTCAAATTTATTTTGATAATATTTGCGTTAAATTTAAGTTTTGCGATATTTAATTGACCCTTGATACTTCCCGTTGATAAAATTAAAAGATAACGTTAGTAAGACTGTTCATGCTCTACTAGCTACTATTTCTTTACATACCTTGGCTAAACAAGTTTTATTCATAATATAGCCTTTACATATAGGTCATAATGTCACATACAATTTAAAGGAAGGAAGATGCCGATTGCCAAATTCTCGACAACACCAGATTCATGAAGAGCGTTTAAAGGATATGCTTCTCTCTATGCCCTTCTATGTACAACAATTTGTGGATGACAAACTCGATACACACTCTTCCTCTACTCTCTTAGGCTATTTACACGACTATAAGCTCTTTTTTGAGTGGTTAATGGCCGAAGGGTTTGCGGATTGCGAAGAAATGAAGGATATTCCTTTAGAGGTATTGGAAAAGCTTCCGTTAGAAGCAGCCAAGTCATTTTTTAAGTTTGTGAATCGTAAAGAGATCGTTGTATCACAAAAAACAAACGAGAAGAAAAAGCCGGAGCAAGTTTCGACCAACCGTAAGATATCAGCGCTACGATCTCTCTTTAAGTATTTGACGGTTGAAACGGAGAATGACCAGCAAGAACCCTATTTTTATCGAAACGTCATGCAGAAGATCACGGTACACAAGAAAAAGGAAACATTGAATGCGCGTTCTGGACGTATCTCGAAATCCATTTTTCATAAAGATGAAGACGTGAAATTCCTCTCCTTTGTTAAAAATGGATATGAGCATACGCTAACCAAAAGGGCCAAGCCCTATTTCTATCGTGATGTAGCTCGGGACTATGCCATTCTTTCTCTTTTCTTAGGTTCAGGAATTCGCGTGAATGAATTGGCAAACTTGCGCTTACGTGATTTAAACTTTACGACGAATGAGATTGCTGTTGTACGTAAAGGAAATAAAGAAGATATTGTATCGGTTGTCCCCCAGGCTATGGAGGATATACAGGACTATTTAGAGATACGTGAAAGAAAGTATCGATTAGAGAAAGACGAAGATAGCTACTTGTTTGTTACGCGCTATGAAGGTCATGCTTCCCCTCTATCTGTCCGATCCATTCAACAAATGGTGAAGAAATACAGCAAGGCGTTTCAATCCAATAAGTCCCTCTCTCCTCATAAATTGCGTCATACGTATGCCACGCAGCTAGCCGAGGAAACGGGTGATTTAGTACTAGTCATGAATCAGCTAGGTCATAGTTCGATGAATACGGCTGTACTGTATACCAACTCAGATAAAGAACGAGCGCGGGAAGCATCGAAGAAGTTAGGTGAGAAACGAAAAGATTCGTAACATATTTACAAACAGATCTGAACTGCTGAACAATTCTAATTTGAATTCTTTAGTATAGTTCAGATTTTTTCTAGTTTTATAGCCTTCTTATTGGCAATTAATTTGATTTTCATCCTCTCTAGTTGTTATGCTCTTAAGACATTCTAAATGTACATAGAAGGAAACTCTGCCCATGTAGGATGTAACAGTTTTTAACTATATCTTTAAACCAAGTAGATATATTTCAATCCGCGCATTCGTTCGTATAGGATGCAACAATTTTTCGTACATAATAAAAAACCTTCCTCTCCAATTTCAATCCACGCATCCATGTAGGATACGACTGGTAAGAGAAATAGAATAATTACAGTTCAGCCTCATTACAATGCTGGTTTTACAAAGGTTTTATGAATTGGTCAAGATTTTTAACAATAGGAAACAAGATAAAAATTGCATAAAAAGAGGAGGGAATGCTCTCCCTTAAATTTACTTTGATAATAAATCTATTAAGTGATTAACTTTCATAAACAATTCATCAAAAGTAATGACTATGACATTTTTTAATTCTTTTCTGTATAATTCAAAGGAATGTTTTAGGGCAGGTTTATCCAATGTATCAAATCTTCCTGCAATTACTACACAGTTCGGATTAATAACATCAAAATCAATGGGTTTCTGACTCCTTATATTATTAACTAAAATCTGTGTATATTCACTTTGAAGTGAGCCTTTATATGTCAGCACCTGACTTACTGCACCAGCTAAATCCTTGTGCACAGAATGTACTCCTGCTCTATATTCAGTTGTATTTAACAAAGTGGTGGAAGGAGTTTTTATTTCAATTAAAACTGCATCTTTGGAAAATGGATTAGCATAAAGGAAGTCAACAACTTTACCTTTATCATTATTTGTAGTTTTCCCTCCAACAAAAGCCTCATTATCAATAAGTACTGTTGGGTTTGAAAATATTTGACTTAAAACCCAAGTATTTTCTTTAAGTAAGTCTTGCCAATACTTCTCAGAGCTGTTGTCTTTATTTTCTTCCCAAACAGATAGTATTTTTTTAAGATTTGCAACACCAACTAAAGAATTTAATTGGTCTAAATCCTTTTCACCTAACTTGAGAAATTTATCTACTATTTTCTCAGAGTTATCAGTATTTACAATCCACTCTAAAGTTTGCTCAAAAAGCTCACTCTTATCATCATTTAATAATTGAGTAAATAGTTCATTGTTACCTTCAAATAGAGCAATTACCTTTTTAAGATCAGTATTATCCTTAAAAAAAGAGTAGCTTCCATGCTTAACCCCATACTCTTCATGTATAGTGTAATACTTTTTTATTTCAGTAAAGAGAGTGAGCATTTCACCTGACTTGATTGCAAGTTTAATCCATTCATCAGCTTTTAATTTGTTGTTGTCTAATTCTTTGTGGTCTTCCCATAAATCCTTTTTTTTCTTTTTTTGAAAAATAAAACATCCTTTAACTGATGCATCAGAATTATGCTGGTTATTAACTAACTCAGGTCTAAACAAAAGTCTTGTTGTATCAGTTTCTCTAAGAATAATGTCTTCTCCGATCCCAGAATCACTAGAAGTTGTTTGAATTGAAATGCTCATCTCTTTTCCCCTTTTCAGCCTAATTTTATTGAAAATTATACCATTAATTCAAACTTAAGTAGACATAATTATCTATAAATCTCCAAAAATTTCATAAAAAAAGAGGGAGGAAGAGATCCTCACCTACTGTTAAATTGAAATCCTATAATGTAATTGTCCAAAACTCCATGTTATCTAGTAATATGTCATATGGTGATTTTATTTCACCCCAACTAATGTAGCTCTTTAAACTTTTGAAATTGACTTTTTGCCATGTTTAATTCCTCTTTTCCCATTTTGATACACTTATGATAACAAACCCTTACCTCTTAAAAGCCAAAAAAATTAACACCAATCTTTAATTTTCCTTATTTTTCAACATACAGGAACTAACTCTCAGAGTAGTTCTAAAGACTTGATTTTTTGTTATTTTGTATCGTTTTCACACCTTCGACAGCTCCATAAAATTACTTATGTTGGATTAAAAGGAATGTTATAATGTGAAAATCTTATGATTAAGAAAGGGATGTTTATCAATGAGGAAACGAAAGCCGCTCTCTACTGTACTATTTTTGACTCTAATAATCGCACTATTTAGCGCTTGCTCTGGGAAAGATGAAGAGTCCTCTCCACCTTCAAATAATGATAAAAATAAAGAAAGTACGGAAACGTCATCAAACCCATCTTCTGAGACCGATGAAAACACAAACAATTCAACCGATGATGAAACATCTAGTAAACCTTCCGATACCAATGGAAGTAACAATACCACATCAGACGACCAAGCAACCAAAAACAATGATGGGACAAAATTAGACAGCGATACGAGTAAAGATAACAGCAACAAAAATTCAGAGTCCCAACCAAATAAAGATAGTAACAGCTCAAAATCAGAGGATACGGCTAAAGACGAAACCGCTGCTGGAAGTCCCACTGGTGAAAACCGAAAAGATTCCAGTGATCCTGATAGTCATTTAAAGAACTTTGATTTGGATACGTATTTAAATACAAACTACATTATTGAAGGTGCTCACTATAAAACAAAGAACTTAGGTAAGATTAAAGGGACAGATCGAATCGATTATAAAGTAGATATTCTGCCTAATACGAAACAATTCGGGCAAGAAATTGATACAATCTTTAAAAACGGCGCACCAAATGAGGATAAACGAACAGATGCTATGATGAATATTAGTCGAAATATCCTCGTTGATTTACCTGTCATTAATCGTAAAGTTCATATTGATTCGGTTAACTGGGTTTCATATGATGGAAAATCCCAGGTCATGTTAGTTCAAGACTTTGAACAAAGTACCATAAAGTAAAATAGGTTCGACCTAGATCAGGACAAATATGACTTTGTCCTGATTTTTTATGGAGTTTTACCTAGATATTCTTTGAATATTGCTGAGATTTTTGAAGCGAACATCCACTGTATGATTAATTTGTAAAAGCTTTTACAAACAAATTCATGTAGGGAGTGTTGGTTAAATGTTGAGTATTACAAGAAAAATCTCTAAGTATAATTTTTCAAGTCGTAACGGAAATTCAGTTAATTACATTGTCGTTCATGACGTTGGTGTAAAGGGCCAAACAGCTAAGAATAATGCGGACTACTTCGGTGGCGGAGATCGTCAATCGTCAGCTTATTATTTCGTCGACCGTACATCTATTTATCAAGTCGTTGAAGAAACGAACAGCGCATGGCATTGTTGTGATGGACATGGGACCTATGGTATTACGAACGCAAACTCCATTGGGATTGAAGCGGCGGATATATTCATGAAGATACGATCAAAAACACCATCGACCTTATTATGAAGTTACAAACGAAGTATGATATTTCACTTAGTAAAGTAGTACGTCATTATGATGCGAGTCGTAAAAACTGTCCTCAATTCGTGAACTACCCGCCACTTAGCCCCCTTACGGGTTGCTTGAAGTGGGGGCTTCCAAGATCGTAAGACCTTTTCTTTTATTGCATCTTCATCCACGCCTAAACGGTCGTGTCCGATGCCTTTCCTTCGCGGCGTTCCGACCGCTAGAAAAAATCGAGACAAATTATAACGTCATACCTTGTTTCTTCAAAACACGAATTCCATAGTGTTTGAGATTTAATCCGGCATTATAATCTCGATCGATTTTTGTGCAACACGTGTCATTTTGGCACACATACACACGATCAGAGAGCGAAAGGTTATCGTGGAGATGTCCGCATTGACTGCACTGTTTACCATTTTGACCGAGAAGACCCCCACCTCAAGGAATGATACGGTCGTAGCCCAGTGAGTAGGTGGGGGATGAATCGGTCTTTTTCACCCCCGATGGGGTGTTGCATTTTCTTCCTTGTTTGGTACAATAAAAACCAGAACACAAGTTCTTAAGTGAAAAGACCTAAACAGAAAGGAGGAAAACCACGTGATTCTAAAGGCATTTAAATTTCGCCTCTACCCCAACCCAACTCAACAACAGCTCATTCGTCAGACAGTTGGATCAGCTCGTTTTGTGTTTAATTTTTTCTTAGCTCAACAAGAGCGTCAAGTAGATCAATATTGGGCAATTACCAATGAAATGGTCCAAAACGGTCAGTTGACGGAAAATAAGTGGGGAAAACATTATTTTAGAGCCAATCAAACGAAAAAAGAAATTGTGTTACTTAAGAAACACTATCCTTGGTTAAAAGAAGTCGATAGTATTTCTCTTCAAGCTGCTGTAGAAGCATTAGATGACAGTTACTCACGCTTCTATAGCAAACAAAATGAACGACCACGGTTTAAAAGTAAGCGAAATAAGGTGCAATCGTACACCACAAAATGCGTGAATCAAAACATCCAATTGGATGGCAACTGCATCAAATTGCCCAAATTAGGGTGGGTTCGCTTTGCGAAGAGCCGAGAAGTAACAGGTCCCATTCGTAAGGTGACGGTTCGTATGAATGCGTCTGGTCGCTTTTTCATTTCCATTCTTACTAAAATAGAGGTCAAAGCCCTTCCACCAACCTCGAAAGAAGTAGGCATTGATGTGGGATTAAAAAAATTCGCTACGCTTTCAAATGGTGATGTGGTGGAAAACCCGCGTTTTCTGCAAAAATGGGAGAAAAAACTTCAAGATGCCCAACGAATCTTATCACGACGAACCATCGGTTCAACCAATTGGCACAAACAAAAACAAAAAGTAGCCCGAATTCACGAAAAAATCACGAATACTCGAACGGATTTTCTACATAAGCTCACGACCAACCTCATCAAAAAACACGATGTGTTGGCAATTGAAGACTTACAAATCCAATCCTTGTTGAAGAATCATCAAAATGCAAAAGGAATTAGTGAGGTATCGTGGTATGAATTTCGCACAATGCTCGAATATAAAGCTGCGTGGTATGGCCGAACAGTGATTGCCGTTGGGAAAACGTTTGCGTCATCTCAACTTTGTTCCACGTGTGGAACGAAAAATAAAGAAGTGAAACAACGGAATCTCCGCAAATGGACGTGTGTTTCGTGTCACACCCATCACGATCGAGATTTTAATGCCAGTCTCAATATTCTTGCCGAAGGCAAAAGACTCTTGCTTCTCGGTTCTTCTGCCTCCTAAACAGAAGAACCCAACCGTCGGTACGACGGGGCTAGCCTGATAATGTTTACTCCAACAGGAGTAATGACCCAGGAATCCCCCACTTCAAGCGACCCGTAAGGGTGGTAAGTGGCGGGTAGTTCAATAGCACCACCACTATGACTAAGGGTTGTCAGTAGCGATTAATATTTTTTGCATACATATAAGCAAATGAAGGAAATAGACCATCCGGAGAAGAATAAAGAACGTGTAGAAAACAACCCAAGATAAAAAAATGAAAACATCAATGAGCTATAACCAGAGTTAGGCGAGCATAATTTATAAGAATTCACATTTCGATATAAAGGAGACAATTTAACCATGGTATCACTTGAAAGGCGATTTCCTATATTAGTTGCTTGCAAAGAGTGCCAGTCAACAAACATTTATGAAGCAGATGGGGAAGCGCGATGTTACGGATGTAAAACAGCCATTGCGAATGAAGATCAACTGTTTGATGTAGATGTTACTGATCCTGATTGGGTAAAGACTTTAACGCTTGAAGATAGTCACAATGCCTTACGTTATATGATTAATAATTGCAATAGAATAATAAATAATAAAAATGATCCTTATCACGACATAAAATCCAATGTTGCAATGGCTGTTCTTTATCATAGTAGAACTGATACAGATAATTTCAGACGAATTAGATAATATACGATAAGAGGCTGGGACATAACTAGCCAAAAATAACGAAAAAAGGGTTCACGACCTCTTTGAACTGCACCCTAAAAGTTAGACACGATCTAACTTTTGGAGGTGCAGTTTTTATATGGCTGAATTTACATCACTAGAGAAAATTCAAGCAGTCAAACGTTATGTAGAAGGGATGGAAGGATATAAGAGTATAGCGAAAGAAATGGGCGTATCTACGTCTGTATTTCATACTTGGATTCAACTCTACCGTTATCAAGGAGAATCAGGGTTTAAAAAACGCTATACACCGTATTCAATAGAAGATAAACTAAAGATACTATCTTATATGAACGAATACGGGACATCTATCCAAGAGACAGCTGCGATCTTTAATATTCCCTCTCACGCTACGTTGTTAAAATGGGAAAAACAATTTTAAGAGCGAAGAATAGATGCCCTGAAATCAACGAAAAAGGACGTTAAAAAGAAAGCAGACCAAGAGACTCAAACAGAAGAATCGATGGAATCACTTCAAGAGGAAATCAATCGTTTACGCATGGAGAACGGCTATTTGAAAAAAGTTGAATACCTTAGTTTAAAACAAGGAAAGATTACTAAACAAGACAAAGCGAAAGTAATTCATGAACTAAGGGGAGAGTTTCCAGTGAACGCTCTTTAATAGTGGCAAGATTGCCCAGAAGCACTTATTATTATCGTGTCAAACGATTCAATCGACCAGATAAAGATGCTTCCTTAAAGAAAGTTATTCAAGAGATCTGTGATGAACATCATGGGCGTTATGGGTATCGTCGTGTAAAAGCGGAGTTAACCAATAGAGGCTATCATGTAAATCATAAAAAAATTCAACGAATCATGAAAGAACTAGGTCTAACCTGTTTAGTTCGTATGAAGAAATATCGTTCTTATAAAGGAAAAGTAGGAATAGTGGCGGAAAATTATTTAAACCGTCAATTTGAAGCAAAGAAACCGAATCAAAAATGGGCAACGGATATAACAGAATTTAAGCTATTTGGAGAGAAACTCTATCTATCTCCTATGTTAGATGTGTTTAATGGAGAAATTATTGAATACACCATTGGCTCTAGACCTACCTACTCTTTTGTCTCTGATCTGTTAGAAAAATCGTTGAAGCATCTAACCGGAGAAGACCAGTTATTGATTCATCCCGATCAAGGATGGCATTATCAGATGAAACCATTTCGTCATATCTTCCGCCAACGACATATTACTCAAAGTATGTCTTGCAAAGGAAACTGTTATGACAATGCCGTTATGGAAAACTTCTTTGGTATTCTTAAATCTGAAATTCTTTATTACAATGAATTTACAAGAATCGAACATTTTAAGGAAGAATTAGAAAAATACATACACTACTACAATCATAAACGTATCAAACCAAAATTAAAGGGCATGAGCCCGGTACAGTACCGAATTCATGCCCAACGAGTTGCTAGAAATATTGTCTGTCTAACTTTATGGGGTCACTTCAAAGCGCCAAACGAAAAGGTGGTTTTTCTAGATTAAAAAACTAATTATACAAAAATATAAATACTATTTTCCGTACTTTACTGCATCATTATATCCTAACGTAATTGCATCTTTGTCTTTAGCATCTTCCTTTTGTCCTACACCTTTTCCAATAGCAGCTCCGGCCTTTAATAAAACCGTTTTACTAAATAAAAGCTCGCCTACATAAGAATAATTATAATTTCCGATATATTCACTATTTATAATTTTTGTTCCTGCATATGTAGTAGCCTGCCACTCCTTATACCAATATTTATATCCTGGTTGAATTTTATAGTCCCAAGGGCCCTTTTCCCTTACCTTACCAACAAAATATCCCACCGCTGCAGGATACGCACCTGTTGGACTTGTTCTTAATAAAGATTCATAAAGAGTTTTTAATTCTTTACGATTAGCCACTACTAAACTTGTAAGATTAATTTTAGGTAATCCTGGATCTACAGCATAAGGTGTAATGCTTTTATTTCTATTGTATGTATTGTTTTTATAATTAAATGGAGAAACATTTGAATTATCATTAATATCTACAAGATTTCCGTTTCCTTCACTGTAAGCAATTTCCGTAATTTCTTCTGGCGTAGCTACTTTTACTTCGAAATCATTTTCTACATGAGCAATTCCTTTATCAACAAGAAAGTTAATACTAGAAATCTTGTCTAAAAATTCATTATAAATATTAGGATTTACATTTAAATCTTCTTTGTTTCCTAAAAACTCTAATTCACCATTTTCTTCAATATTGAACAATTTTAAATCTACTACTCTGTCATAAACATCATCTGCATTATTAAGAGTATACGCCTCGTCAGCATAAACGTTTGATGTAACTCCTAATAAAAGAGATGAGACTAAAAAAGAACCTATTAACTTTTTAAACATAAAACAAATCTCCCTTTTGTAATATTTTTGTAACATAAAATACATTATATTACAAAAAAGATACAAAAACTACCTATATATTGAAAATATACTTATATTTTCCTATTATTTGATATGTTTATAGTAATGAATAGGAATATTGGATAGAAAATTAGTTCTGCTATCATAAACAAACCCATGATTGGATTTGGTATGTCACCTCTATTGCTCATAGGAAAGGTGCTGGTAAATGCTTTTAGAAGTATAGAAAAGTATGGAATAAAAAGCAGGATCGACAAATAATTTTTCTTTGTCTGCCCTAGATAAAAAGGAAGAATTTTATATGAAAGGATTGGTATGACAACCAATAAAATTAAATAAATACCCAAAATTATAAGTGTTATTAAATCAAAATTAATATTGGTAATCCTATTTATTCTATAGATATTAAGCATAGACTCTATTACAAACAAAAGTATGACCGCAAGTAATATACTAATAAAATTTAACTTTATAAAGAATTTCATTTGTTAATTACCTCCATAAAATTTAATTCTTTAAACCCATTTATAGTTGAACTATCCGCCACTTCACGACTTTTCGCAAAACGAACAAGACCTATTTTCGGCAATTTTACGTGATTATCCAAAACAGTAATATTACCGTTTGCGCATTTCGTTGTGTACGTTTAAACAGGATTCTTTTTTGACTTAAAACGAGGCTCATTGTTTTGTTTTTTGTAATATCGAGTGTACGAATCATTTACGATCTCAATGGACTTTTGAAGGGAGATACGATCGACTTTTTTTAAGAATGGATCGGGCTTTTTCAGTTCACGAACTGCTTTAATGGATTGGTTCTTGTTAAAAAATCCACCCTTCCAATTGCTTTCTGTAAGTTGACCGTTTTGTACCATTTCGTTGACCATGTACCAATACTCATCTTTCTCTTTTTGCTTGCCGACAAAATAGTTAAAGACAAAGTGAGAACTTCCAATCGTTTTGTTAATCAGTTCAATTTGCTTTTGATTTGGATAAAGTCGAAATTTGAAAGCCTTTTTCACTACCATCGATTTTCACCTCCTTGTAATATATGATATACCATTTTCCAGGAGGAACGAGCAATAAAAATGCAATCAGTTGTGTTACGATTTCCAAAAGTATTCGTAGAGAAAGTGGATGAATACAAAGAGAAAAAAGGGTTCGGCACTCGTACTCAAACAATCTTTCATCTCATTCAAGTAGCACTCGACCAGTCGGACAAGCGATCCCTTGTCCAAAGGCGATTCATTCCCCACTCACTCATGGGGCTTCGCCCTTCACATTCCTTGAAAATGGGGGTTTTCTCCCCTATTTCAGATAAACCTTATGATTAAGAAAGGGTTGTTTATCAATAAGGAAAAGAAAGCTGTTCTCTACTGTACTATTTTTTACACTAATAACTGCACTATTATATATTAGATAGCTTGTGTAGAACACCAAATGCAGGAAATGAATCATTCAGAGAAGAATAGAGAAAGTGTAGAAAACAATGTGCACGAAGGTAAAATAACTAGAAACATCAATGAGATATAAGAAGCAGAATTAGACAAGGATCATTTAATGGCTTTTAAATTTTGATATAATATAAAGGAGACGATTTAATCATGGTATCACTTGAAAGGCCATTTCCTATATTAGTTGCTTGCAAAAAGTGTCAGTCAACGAACATTTATGAATCAGATGGGGAAGTGCGTTGTTACGGATGTAAAACAGCCATTGTGAATGAAGATCAACTGTTTGATGTAGATGTTACTGATCCCGGTTGGGTAAAGACTTTAACTCTTGAAGATAGTCATAATGCCTTACGTTATATGATTAATAATTGCAATAGAATAATAAATAATACAAATGATCCTTATCACAACTTAAAATCTAATGCTGCAATGGCTGTTCTTTATCATAGTAGAACCGATACAGATACTTTCAGACGAATTAAATAATATAAAATACGAGCAAGAATAATTTATACTCTTGCTCGTAAAAAAGACAATACATTAAATATAACTCTATATGGTAATTTGTCTATCACCAGGTACGGCCAAAGAACTCTTGCACCCAGTATTTACGACCATTCCACTCAAACAGACCAATGCCGATATGCGAATAGTCATGATCCATGATGTTGTCGTGGTGACTTGGACTATTCATCCAGCCATCCATCACGCTTTCAGCCGTATGATATCCGAGTGCGATATTTTCCCCATACATTCCTCTACTGAAATAGGGCACGTTCCCCATCTTAATTAATTCATCTTCTTTTCCATACGTGGGTGATAGATGAGCAAAGTAGCCATTGAGCGCCATGTCTTGCGCTTTAATGCGCGCAATCGCACTTAACACTGGATCAATGATTAACGGCTTCTCTCCTACTTTCGACCGTTCGCTGTTGACCATATCCCCTACTTGTTTCTCCTCTTGTTGGAGGGTTAAGTCTAATACAAGCCCAATGGACTTCTCAATCGGTTGCTGATCCAATCGATATAAGAACGTCATAATCTGCCCACGTGAAATCGGCGTATTGGGTTGAAACGAATCATAAGTTGGCTGACTGCCGTATCCCACCGTAATATGCTGATCATACATCCACTGGACAGCTTCTTCCTTGCTAAGTCTCTTTTTCGTCATAGCTTCCGCGAGAATCGTTGCAACCTTCCCACGAGTGATGGACAGAGACTGTGCTTTTTTGTCCAATTGATACGATAGGTTGTATTTTTGAGCTAACTTATAGACGCTGGCACTCCAATTCGAGCTACTAGACGTCGTTTGGGCTAATTCCTCACCATCTACGTAACGAATCAAGAACGCCAAGTATTGCGCTTCTGTGATGCTAAGATCGGGCTTTAGAAGCATTCCTTCATCTGTCTTATATCCTTCTGTAATGCCCTTCTCAATTCCCCACTTCATTGCTTCCGACCAATAGGCATTTGCACGATAATCCTTGTATGTATCCGTTGACGTTTCTGCAGCTGATGAAGGTTGGCCGTTTCCTAGCAGAACACTCACCGTCATAAGCGCTCCTACTCCCCACTTTGTCCATTTTTTCATGTTCTTTTCCCCTCTCCTTTGGTCATATTGACTCTTCTTCCTCTATTTTAATGGCAGACCCAAAAATAAAGGAAAATATTTCTTATGTATATATTAACATAAAGTGAAAATAATGTTATAATTAAAACAGAAAATAAAGGAGTTGGTAACATGAAGGCGTTTTTCATGACGATGATTGGTTTTGGTGTTTTTTACGGTATCTATTATATGATTACTCATTTCCATACCGTACTGTACTGGGGACTAATTGGAATAGGCGTGATCTTTGGACTGAGTCTATTAGCCAAAGCCATTGAAGGTATTCAGACCTGGTTCATGAAGACATTTCGAAGTGAAGAGTATGAGAAACGAATGAATGATCTCATGTTTCCTCCTAATGCAGATAAACATATTCATCTCAAAGATTTGCAAGAGATATTTGATAGAGAAGTAAGTGAAATTTCATTTGAAGAAGCATGTGATCGAATTCATAAACTACCGACTCAGGGAGACTATACGTTTGTGTTTGCAGTCAACGACCAAGATGAATTATATGCAATTCTTCCTAAACCCAAAAGAGGTGTTAAGGATTGCCCTGAAAATAAGTTTTATGCCTTACCATTAAAAGCAAGGTATGAGAATGAATCTTTAACTTTTGATAAAATAAGAATTTATTCACCTCTACACAAAATGCCTGAACTCTTTTCACAAAATCAATTTAGTCATTTTTTTGATGCTTCGTCGTCTCGAAATTTAAACTCAATCTGTGCAAAGTTAGTGGAAAACATTTATTACTTGTATTACATAAATAACATCCAAATCCCCTATTTTGATAAAAGAAGAGAGTTAATGCAAGAACTAGAGGAAGCTATAACAGCAGATGATTATAGACGTGTATGTATGGAACTTGAAGAATTAAAGACTCCTAATGCTGATGTTGTAAGGATGATGCTCCCAACTACTAGCCCAAGTCCTAAAGAAATTCTCAAAAGCTTGGGTCATGATTTTGACAATGATAAAAACGAAGAGAAGTCAACGATAACATTACATAAAGAAGGTGACAAAAACGAATGGATTTAACCGAAAAACAACAGGAACTACTTGAGATTGCAAAACAACATCGCAAATATTTTGCGACCAGAACCATATGGGATGAATACGCTAAAAAACATGACCTGCCCCGTATGTCTTCTTATATCTATCGGTTTGGCTCCGTACAAAAGGTCAAAGACCTCTTAGAGATCAACCCTAACTATAGCCAAACCGAAGCATTCATCGAACTAAAAAAAGAAGAAATTCGCAACATTTTAAAGGAACACGGCAGCCACATTGAAAATCGTACCCAATGGGACGAATACGCGAAAGAACATAAATTACCGACCTATAAAACGCTTGTTAATTACTTTTCATGGGAAGAAATCTTAAAACTTTCCGGAAGGCCGAAAAAGCGCAAGTTTACAAAGGAAGATTTAATTCCGATTGCACGTGCTCATTTGGACCATTTTCGTTCTGTGGGGAAATGGAATGATTACGCCCAAGAACATGACTTACCGAGCGCGATGACGTTTATCCGTACATTTGGTTCGTGGAAATTGGCACGGAATGCTGTTTTATCATTTAACAGATAGATTATGTTGGTAAAGAGCCTACAAACATAATTATTAAAGCATCTCAAAAGCAAAAAAAGAGAGCAATTGTCCACTCTTTAAGAAGGATAATTGCTTTCTTTTCACTACATTCGTCGTACAAGATTATTATATTTTCATATGAAATACTCTTCTAACAGATCCATAAATTCTTGTTAGCGAAAATACCACTTCACATAAAACATGCTATGGACATCAGTTTAGTATATATAACAACTAACAATTTTGCTCATATAGAGGTTAAATATTTGTAGTGGGCATTTTAAAATAATTTAACTCAATAATTTAATTCGAGGCTTTTGTTTGTAAAAGTTTAATCCCTATATCAATAAAAGTAAGGCCAGTTAGTTTGTTTAAAACAGTTCTAATTATTTGATATATGTAAGATGTACACCTGAACTAATTACTATACCGATATTTTAAAAAATATAAAAGAGTAAAGAAAGACCGATTTGTTCCATAGTTTTGCTTAGGTGACAGATCGGTCAAAATAATAAAATGCAAATTATACCTTAGGTTTAGTTTGCATTTTTGTAAAAATTATAGTTTTGCTAACTTAGTTACCAGAGCATCTAAATTCATTCCACGGGACCCTTTTACTAATATTATATCCTTTTCGTCAGTTATCGTTAAAAGATCTTTAAGAATATTATCCATATCTTGATAGCATTTTATCACAATATCGTTTCTGGCTTTTTTTTCAAACTCTTCAGCAATGTATTTAGCCAAGTTACCGTAAGTAAATAAAGCATAAATTTTTTCCGAGTTAATATCTTGAGCAATTTCTTTATGATACCTAATCTCGTCTGATCCAAGCTCTAGCATATCACCTAAAACTAGAATTTTTTTCCCAAACCCCTCTAAATCTTGAAATGTTTCTATTGCAGATTGAACAGAATCTGGACTGGCATTCCAAGCATCATTTATTACTTTAAATCCGTACTCGGAGGAGATCATCTCCATTCGCATGCCAGTTAAATTAACATTGCTTAAACCACTGAGTATGTGTTCATTTGAGATTCCCATCTTTTTAGCCACAGCTATTGCAGCCAATGCGTTAAAAACATTGTGTTTTCCTAAGATGTTTAGTTCATAAGTTGGAATCGAGAGATCATTAACTTGAAATTTAATTTTATTAAATTCATGTAAGACAGAACTGATATAAAAGTCGTTACAACTAGATTTTCCAAAACTAAATTTTTCGTATTCTTTCATGTCTAACGTTTCTATTCCTTTTTTTAAAAGTGGCTCGTCACCATTATATATTAAACATCCTCCGGGTTTTAATCCTTTAATAATTTCTAGTTTAGCTTTAGAAATTTCTGATCTTGATCCTAAATTAGAAATATGAGAAACTCCAATCATAGTGATAACAACAATGTCAGGATTTGCTATTTTCGATAATGTTTCTATTTCTCCTTTTTCACTCATGCCCATTTCCAAAACCGCAACTTGTGAATCATCCGAAATATTTAAAATAGTTAGAGGAACTCCATATTTACCATTTAAATTACCCTGTGTTTTATGAACTTTAAAAACGGGAGAAAGGACAGAGGCAAGCATGTCTTTTGTTGTAGTTTTTCCATTACTCCCTGTAATACCAATAACTTTTACGTTTAACTGATTCCTGTAATTATTAGCTAATTTTTGCAAAGCTTTTAAGGTATCCTCGACAATAATAGTCGGAATATCGTTAATAGGAGGATTTAATTGATCTTTTTGCCATAAAACAGCAGAGGCTCCATTTTTAATAGCTTCTTTTATATAATCATGCCCATTTTTATTTCTAATAATAGGAATGTATATATTACCATTGCTAATCTCTTTAGAGTTTATTGAGACACCTTTGATTATTAATTTTTCATTATCTCTTGTTTGTAATTCTCCACAAACCATTAAAGAAATCTCTTTTAAAGTTCTTTTTATCAAAAGTATCACCTATCCTATAAATATATTTTCAATAGAATGTTCATACAGAATTTAATTTTCAACATAATAAATACTACAAAAAATATAGTAGGAAATCAAATTAAATTAAAAATTTTGTTAGAATTAATATGGACAGACTTAAATAAAGAAGTAATTAATTGATTTGACTCTTTGTTTGTATTACCAAAAGCCAACAGTCTTAGTATTATTTCCTTATTAGATGTTGCTTTTTTTACATAACTACCAATTTTAACATTTTCAATAATTATACAATTAGGACCTATTAGCGCTTGGTCATACGTAATAGATTCTATATAACCTGCATGTTCCAAAACAACTTCCAAACAATTTGAATACTTTATATCGCTACTCTCAATATAATTAATTACTCCCTTGACATATAGCTCACAAATTAATTGATAAATATTTATGTTTAGGGATCTGTTAAGCATTAAATTATTAGGCCATCCCACAATTCTTGGATTAACTTCTAATATAGTAATTTGATTATCGTCAGAAATAATGTATTCAATATGGCAAGGACCAAAATCGTATTGGAAATCTGCAATGAATTTTTTTGTGTATTTCACAATATCTTCTTCCAGTATTCCCTTATAAGGAAAAGCATAGCCTAATTCAATAAAATATGGGGGGGGGGTTAAAATCCTGTCTGTTACTCCAAAAATATGAACTTGGTCGTTGTCTACTATAAACTCGCAACTATATAAGTTTCCCTCTATATATTCTTCTAACAAGTATTCTGTCGGGAACAAACTATTGTTTAATTTAGACATCTTATTTAAAAGAAAAAAACATTCTTTTAAATCTTCTACCGATTGTATAAGCTTTACTCCTATTGATTCATTACCCCTTATGGGCTTAAAAACCCAGTATTCGTTTAAATCTTTAATAAATTCAATACCGTGTTCTAAAGTATCAAACTTTTGAAATTTTGGTGTTTTATAATTTAATTTTAATTGTTTTTTCCTGAATTCGTATTTGTTAGTAAATGTTTCTGCAGCAGATATATTTAATTTATTTAATCCCAGTTCCGTTGAAATTCTAGAAACTGACAATATAAAATAATCAGATGTTGAAAAAAGTGCAATAATTTTATGTTTTTTCGATAATTCAACAATTTTATCTTTTAGATAATATTCCTGAGCAAAGTTTTTGTCTTTTATATGTAGTATAGATTCGTGCGCAAACTCTGTTTTAAAAGGTAACGTTCCAGTGCTTAGAAAGATAATATTGTAGTTAAGCTTTTTCAATTCTGCCAATTCAGCTCCATAATTACCGGATTCTACAAAAACAATAGTATTATTCATAACTTTTCATTATAATGTTGCAGTAATTTAACAATATGATTCACTGTAATAAAATTTTCAATTATTAAATCTGAATCATCTACTTCTAGTTTTAATTCTTCTTCCAATAACAAAATCAATTCAACAGTTGATATTGAATCTAGACCTTCATCAGCTAGATCTGTATCGTCATCTATATTTAATTCTCTATCTAATACTTCAATTATTAATGTTTTAATTTTCTTTTTTATTTCTACATCGTTTACATTAATATCCAAGTTTATCATCCTTTAAAAATTCTAAAATTTTTTCATTGCATAACCTTTCTTGCTTGATAATATAGTCAAAACAGTCTACAACGTATTGTATATCTTTTTTATTTTTCCTTAATCTAATCAAATCATTTGAAAATTTAATCCATAAATTACTTAAGTTTAAAAAACCATTTTCCTTAAAGTTTGTTATTCCCCCTAAGCTTTCCCACATTAGCTTTCTTGTTGTAATCATTCCATGAGGATGTTTTATCAACTTAATCAAATTCAAATATGCTAAATCCCTATAAAAACCTTCCTTGCCTTCAATAAAATATAATTCCTTTTTAAATTTAATCATTTGTAATAACCCTTTTTCCAAAAAATTCATTGAATTATTAATTATAATATTTTGGTAATTTTCTCTATTATTAGGCTGACAATGAGTATAATCTATATTTAAATATTGATATTTTTTTTGTAATGTATTTTCTCTTGCAACCATCAAAGTTTCTCTTGATAGACTTTGTATACCGTAAAAAGGATCATATATTTCAAAAACACCTTCTTCTGGTAAAAAATTCAAAATTAAAATCATATGGTTTTCATAACTTGTTTGATAGTTTTTCTTATCATAAGGAAGGTAGTAGCAATTTGCAAAAACTAACTGAGCATTTTCACTTTCAATTATAGATACACTATTACTTAAAGCCTCCTCCTCAGTTTTTTCAATAATTCGATCTATTTTAATTCCACAACCTAAAAAAAACATATTAAAATCTATTTTGTTACCTACTAATTTATATGTGGGGGTTATATCATTATCCAATTTCTTATAATAAAAGTCGTAACCGCCTAAATAATGAAAAGCATCACTAGCATTTAACTTAATATTATTTAGCATTGCATGTTTTTCTATGGTCAAGTACAAACAATGATAGATATTATTCATTATAACTCCACTCATTTTTTAATAATTGCGGCCAGTTGTTTTTTGTGTTACCATACCTGTTAATTATTGCCTCACTCCACCTATCAATACCAAATGCGATACATGCAGAATTTGCAATTTTATTTCCCTTTTTAATATTATATTTTCTACATAGATACTCGCCAATATAGTTAAAAGAAGCAATTGCAACACCTTTACTATCAGTTTCTTTAGGGGTGTAAATTAATTCATACTTTGCTTCAGACATAAGCTGATACGTTTCTTTTTTAAAATCTTCATAATAAAAAAAGGGATCATTAGCAGTTTGTACAAGACCATTTAACCCTAATTTACAGAATAAGTTCCATACATCACTCATTAAGTTTTTTCGTAAATTAGAAACCTCATGACTATCACCAAATATTACTATTTCCCTCATCTCAAATTCAGATTTTCTAAAATTATTTAATTCATTTACTATTTCATTTCTAAAACAGTTACCCTTTGCTGAAATAATTTTAGTGCTAATTTCTTTATCACTTAACTCTTCATAACAATGATAACATATACATGGTTGAAGAACTTTATCACTACTTTGAAACATATCTAAGGGTATAAATTTTTCTTTACTAGATCTAATAATTTCCATTTTCTCGTAATCGTGTGGAACATCAAATAATGCATAAATATTTTGAGGGAAATTCTTATGGTAATTATTCTTATTTAAATTATCTATACTAATAGTCGAAGGGTATTTTCTAAAATTTGAATTGTATTTTTTTGCAATGTTTAAAAATAAGTTATCCAATGTATTTGATAATGATAATTTATTTTCTATATAGCTATCTTGCTCAGATATTTTAAAAGCCTCATGATTTTTAATATACTTATTTGGTAAACTATTATTAAATATAATTTTAGGTTTTTTATTTTTTTTATTTTGAATAGCAATTACTAGTTTATTGAAGGCATTAATGATTTTTTCTTCCAGCTCAAAATCACTGCTTTTGCAATATATTAAAAATTCATTTGTTTTATTATCATGCTTTATATTAACTATTCTATTTCTTCGCCTGTCAAATAAACCATTTTTATCCTCTTTTCAAGACAATAACCCAAACAAAAAATCCTAATTTTAACAAAAATTACTTTTGATTCTTCATAATTGAAAAATATTATTTCATTTTATTAATATAATTCATAATAAAAAGCTATAAAGCAACCTCTATTTCAACATGGATTTGTTTGTGCATTAATATCTATACTGTAGTGTAATATAAAATAACTTTTTTTTACATTATAGCAAATATTTTTTATTTTCATAATAAAAAATACATTATAAAGTTTATATTTTTAAGAAGTAGTGTTTTTCATACAAATAAAGAATCGGAGTCAAAAGTTAACTTTATGAAAAATTAAAAAATTTAAACTAATAGAATCTACGCTTTTAAAAGTATTTTCTTTAATAAAATATATGCATATATCTTTAAAGACATTTTTTAAACGGTTTTAGAAATTATCAAAAAATATGTAGGTGTAAGAAAGATAAAAGCAGATAAACGTATAGACCAAAATTAAGGTTGTGCGTTCGATAATAGAATTTCGGATTTATATTATACAGCTGAGAAGATGAAAAGATTTAAGCAACGAATATAAGCTACAAGAAATACCTATCTATAAACAGATGAGTCCTTAAACTTATTAATCACGAAAAAAGTATTAACGCTCTAAGAAATAAAAATCTCGTTTAGAACAAAAATTAGATGTTCTAAAAAACAGGGGTCAGTCCCCAAAGCTTAATCTTTTTACTAAAAAAGCTATTTAAGAGAAGTAACATGTAAAGACGTTTAAAAATTATTAATTATTACTTAAATACTTTGTAAATTCTTAGATATTCAAAATAAAATACAAAGACCTTCAATGTATGATGAGAGCTTAAATTGAGAATTGAATGTACTGTCGAAATAAATAAGCAAAAACAAACTGGACGTTTTTTATATCCAGTACTTTTGAATTAAAATCCGCAATAGAAAAAACCATTAAAGTGGAGTTAGTATAGTTTCATGGGCACCATTTTATTAAGTTCTTACAATGATTTTTGAGAGGATGTGTCCGAAACGGAACGTAAACGTGCAGGCAAAACATACAATGGTGAGTTTAAGAAAACGATTGTGGATTTATATCATGCAGGAAACTCGGTTAACGATTTAAGCAGCGAATATGGTGTATCAGAAGTAACAATCTATAAATGGGTGAAGGCATTCACACCTATCAGCTCAGAGGAAGGCTCTCTAACACCCAAAGAATTAGCTGACATCCAGAAGGAAAACCTTCGGTTAAAACAAGAACTAGATCGTCTAAAAAAGGCTATGGCCATATTCGCGAAAAAGTGACAGAAGAAGAGCTCAACCATTTTATCGAGGCATATAAAGGGCCATACAGCGTTCAGAAAATGTGCGAAGTGTTAACGATTCCAAGAAGTAGCTACTACCACTCGTTCAAGAGAACGGTATCAAACCGTGAACAGGAAAATCAGTAGCTGACGAAAGAAATCCAACGAATTCATGTGAAAAGTAAAGCACGTTATGGTGCTCTCAACATTCATCAGAATTTAGTAAATAACGGGTGTTACCTAAGCCTAAAGCGCATTCAATGCTTAATGAAAAAGGCAGGAATTCGTTCGATCACAAAGAAAAAATACCGTCCTTATCCGTCAAAAGAAAAGGTTATACAGCTAGATAATCTGTTAAAGCGAGATTTCTCTACACAGACTATTAACGAGAAATGGATGGCAGATAGTACGTATATCCCTACAGTAAAAGATGGTTGCTGCTATTTAGCATCTGTATTAGATTTGCATTCTAAAAAAATGGTTGGCTATTCTTTTTCCCGTTCTATGACCTATGACATCCGAACTGGTTAAGGAAGACATACTTCTTTATTGAGTTTCCTGCATGATATAAATCCACAATCGTTTTCTTAAACTCATCATTGTATGTTTTGCCTGCACGTTTACGTTCCGTTTCGGACACATCCTCTCAAAAATCATTGTAAGAACTTAATAAAATGGTGCCCATGAAACTATACTAACTCCACTATTTAGTCTTTCTACCCCAATAAATTTAATTACACACCTTTCTATTTAGCATGAATAAAAAGATGTGTAATTATGATCTAAATACAATTGTACTATATATAAGGTTTTTCAAAAAAACATTTATCTATTTAGGATGAGTACAAACTTAATAACTGTATCTCTGAATTCAAAATAATTCCGACATTTCGGAAATTCGAACATTCAATTTTACTTTTTTTTATCTTTTTTTTACTGCAAGTTGCTAACTTATACGCTTCGTCAAGTTTAACCTGATTGAAGTAATAAAGATGATTATGCTGATCAAGAGTTGTATAAACCCCTCTTTTTTCTTTTATATAAAATGAATGAAGTGGAATAGAAAAACCCCTTCCTTTTGCCTTTATATAAGATTCTTTCATTGTCCAGTATTCATAGAAGCAGTCTATCTTCTCTGATAAAGGGCTCTCTTCAATTTTAGAAAATTCAAGCGACGTAAAAAATCTTTCAGCAATTCTAAAATCAATAGGATTTATCTTCTCAATATCAATTCCTATTTCTTCTGTATCTGTTACACAAACTACCCATTCATGCGAATGCGATAGATTAAAATAAAAGTTAGGGACTTCATTAATTGAAGGTTTTCCATACTCATTATAAAAATAGGAAAAGTAAGTTATACCTAACTCTTTCTCTATAATATACTGAACAAGTAAAGATCCGTATAAAGAACGAATAGAATCTTCTTTTTTAATGTATCGGCTAACTCTGTGTTGTCTTTCAATTGGAATTTTAGAAAGCGCACCTATAATCTCTTCTTCAGTTAATTTAGTAGTTATCTTAATAGCATATATATTCATTTATATTTTCGATGTCAACTTTCCAGTCAATATTGACTCTATTAATGAAACAACTTCCTTTTCTTGTGATTGAATAAAAAAGTGCCCCCCAAAAAACTCGTACAATTGACAGGTCATATTAGTGTATTCTTTCCATCCAGTAAGTTGGTTCATTTTAATTTCATCCCTATCACCATAAAGTATATGAAAAGGAATATTTAGCAAACTTGACCTTTTCTCAAACTGATATGTTTCAATCATCTTATAATCTGACCTTATATAAGGTAAATACAAATCCAAAAATTCTTCATTATTAAGGAGTTGCTTAGGCGTACCACCTAGCTCAAATAAATGTTGTATAAAACGTTTTTTTTCAAACAAATGCACTTTTTTTTTCCCTGCGAGATGAGGTGCTGATTTTGCAGAAAAAAAAGCAGCTATCGGAGGAATATGATTTAATTCTTGAATTTTATAACATAATTCGAATGCTAGTAATCCTCCCATACTATGGCCAAAAATAGCATATGGCTCACTACCAGTAAATACAGGATGAAGTATTTGATAAATGTTATCTATAGCTTCTTTTACGCTTTTATAACACTCTTCTTGAAATCTTTTACCCCTTCCAGCCAATTCAATATCTATTATTTCAATATTTGGAACTAGTAAATTTGACCATTTTGCAAATGATCTAGAAGAACCTCCAGCAAAAGGCAAGCAGACTAACTTCACTATATTATCCCCCTTGTATAAAAATATATTGTTATCTATATAAGTTAATATAACAAATACTTTCTCAACTTATTGATAGTTTTTGACTTTAATTAATCTGTGACCACTTTTTATCGTTTATTTTAACACGAAAATATAAATACGAGGAATTGTAGTTATCTATGCTATAAAAAGTATACTATTTCTAACTTTTCGTGCCTATTTTATGCAACAAATATTATTGACCTTATTTTATTAAATTGCATTTACTTAAGGAATACAATATACATATTTACTAAGCAAGAAAATTAAGAGAGCGTAAAATATCTTGTGTAAATGAATAAATACAAAAAGGAAGACCTTTTCTTGTAGAATTAAGTCACCACAACCAATTCAAAGAAAGAAGGTCTTCCTATGAATCAGTTTACAACAGATCTTGTTCAAGCTCTAGTCCAAAAAGAAGATGTAACGAAAGTTTTCCGTACTCACTTAGAAAATGCGGTTAATACGCTCTTAGCGAGCGAATTGACAGCTTTTTTGGATTACGAAAAATATGATCGTATTGGATTTAATACAGGAAGTTCACGAAATGGTTCGTACGAACGCACACTACACACAGAGTTTGGAGAACTTCATCTCGTTATTCCTCGTGATCGGAATGGCGACTTTAAGCAACAGACGGTGGCTCCTTATAAAAGAGCCAATGATACGCTTGAAGCGTTCGTTATTCATATGTTCCAAAAGGGCGTAACGACTGTTGAAATTGCCGACTTGATGGAGCGCATGTATGGTCACCATTACACACCTCAAACCATTTCAAATATGACAAAGGTGATGTCTGAACAGGTAGAAGCATTCCGAGATCGAACGTTGTGTGCACGCTATGCGTGCGTTTATTTAGACGCTACATATATTGCTTTAAAACGGGATACAGTGTCTAAAGAAGCTGTCTATATTGCCGTTGGCATTCGGGAAGACGGTTCAAAAGAAGTACTTGGCTATACAATCGCTCCTAACGAATCCGCCTTTGTCTGGAAAGAACTTTTAGAAGACATCAAATCTCGTGGTGTAGAGGAGATTCTGTTGTTCATTTCCGATGGTTTAAAAGGCATCACAGACAGTATTTTTTCTATCTATCCAGCTTCTTTTTATCAAACATGCTGCGTCCATCTTTCACGGACAATTGCTCATAAAGTTCGTGTATCAGATCGAGCTGAAATCTGTGAAAACTTCAAATCTGTGTATCGTGCAGAAAGCCTTGAAATGGGCCAACAGGCCCTACATTCGTTCATTGAAAAGTGGAAGTCAAAGTACCCAAAAGTGACAAAGCCATTGCTTAATAACCCTTATTTGTTCACGTTTTATAGCTTTCCTAAGTCTATTTGGCGCAGTATTTATTCAACCAATCTCATTGAATCTTTTAATAAACAAATCAAGAAATATAGTAAGCGTAAGGAACAATTCCCAAACGAAGAGTCGCTTGAACGCTTCCTCGTTTCCCAATTTGACCAATATAATCAGCGCTTCGCGACAAGGTGTCATATTGGTTTTGATCAAGCTCGCGCAGAGCTACAAATGATGTTTAAAACAAACTAGTGGATGATGTCCAAAAGAAAAGGAAATCCTTATTTACACAAAATTATTGACGGTCCCAAAATTTAATACAATAGACTAAATTCAATAATTTAGGTATAAAAATCGTGATTTTTTAGTCTTTCTTATTTAATTATTAAACTGATTGGGTGTTTAAATACCCTTTTCTAAACAACTGCCTATAAATTGAAATGCACCTAACCTCAAGATTTTTCAATTTCTTTAAAATATTATATTTAATTAAAAGTTCATTTTACATAGCATTATTCTGTGAAATTTTTCTTTCCTCTCTACAAGATACATATACAAGGATAATCTACATAAACAATCTTTATTGAAAGAAACAAGATAGAAATTTTCCAAAAACATCAAAAAGAAACGCCTTATAGCATAAGGGAAATGTTGACTTCTCTATTCATTAACCTTACATTTTTTATACGTGGTGAATCTTACAAATTTTTATGATAAAACGATGTATGAGAAATATATAATAGGAGAATATATTTTACATTTCTAATTAGAAAAATACGTAAGGTTATTTCCGCTAGATACGTCGTACGCGACCATTAAACTTTGGTTGGAAATATCCTTTTGACATATCGGCAAATGCTACGCCTGTCTTTCCTTGACAACCTAGGAACTTCCCGTTTCCTGCGTAAATCCCTACGTGACCATCTTTTTTGTAGGTATCAAAGAATACTAAATCCCCTGGTTGCATATCACTTACAGGTACAGGTGTACCTAAATTCTTGAGCGTTTCTGTGCTCACCCATCCCCGATTACCAAGATCGATGCCGACTTGCGCAAAGGCCCAGTGAACAAAACTACTACAGTCAAAGCGCCCTGCATTAATATCCCCTTGATTTCGTCCACCACCGAAGACATAGACAGTCTTTCCAATGAGGACCGACCCTGCATTGACGACCGCTGAGGAGCTGCTACTTCCTCCACCACCTACAGGAATCTCTTTGGCTTCATTCTTAAACTTTTCTCCAAGATTCATCGCTTTTGTCACATACCAGTTGGCATTGTTATAGGTGTAAAAGGCTTTTTTCGGATCACTCGGCATTCCATTTGCCCCTAAATACTTGGCGGTTGCGAGAATTCCGTCCTCTAAGTTCCATGGATCAGCCTTTCCATCGCCATTTCCGTCTACCCCATACCCACCGTATCGAGCGATTACGGATAAACTGGTGTACGTTTCTTTTGGCATCACTACGTTTCCTTTGGATCCCTTACAGCCCGGATAACTCCACCCTACCCATGTACATGGCATGAATTGGGTAACCCCGAAGGCCCCGGCTGATGACGTAGTCGCATTCGTGGAAAATTGGGTTTCAATGGAGTGGACAGCCGCAATATAATACCATGGCGTTCCAAAGGTCGATTGCCCTTTAAGATACATCGGCATGAATTGAGGAGGTACGCCTTTACCAGGAACGATGTTCCCATTTGAACCCACCCCAATAATATCAATTCCGACATTATCAAAAGCAACTTTGCCGTTCTTTAGCCATTCCGTATAATGAATGATGCCCCCAGACGCTTCATAAAAAGCTTCTACCATTTTTTTGTCACTCATCTTGTATCCAAATGAATCCAAAATTTCATCCAACTTGGTGTAATCCTCTTTTTGTTTTTGACCTGTCACGACCGCTTGTTTACTCCGTGTCCATGTTGTCGAAGACGAACCGTCTTCATTCTTTGTCGTATGTTTCTGCCACGGGCCCCATTCTTCCCCGTACGTAAACGTCGCTTTCCCGTTCCACGCGGTCACTTCTGTTAAGCGCTTGACAGAACTCGTTGACGTGGTAGACGGGGATTCTGTACATTGCCCCGTTGATGAACAGGATTGAGACTTGGTTTCATCGGCTGTCTCAAAGGATTCATAGGTAAAGGTCGGCTTTAGTTTATCGACCGTTGTATCGATTAACTCATAATAGTCCTCGTGCTCTTTATGCATTTCGTTAATCTGAATAATGGCCGATACGAGCCCTTCTGGAACACGATAGTTCATTTGAATATTACTGTCCGTATTTACTTGATCGGTGATCTGCTCCATCATGTAATCATGTAGCTTCTGTTGATCGTCATCCAATTCTTTCCCTTCCCCGAAGAAAATAGAGGAGATGAGAAGAAGAACCGCGACAATACATACGATGGCAAGCGTCACAAAGGTACTGGGAACACCAATAAAGGATAGAAAGGCAATCAGCATCTTTTTTAAGACCAAAAGCATGATCTTGATGGCTTTGGCCGCCGCTTTTGCGGCAGCCTTTCCAGCTTTCTTCCCGACCTTTTTCATTCCCTTACGGGCGGCTTGGGAAGCTTGATGTTTGATTTGTTGTTTGATTTGCTCCTTAATTCGTGATACTTGATCTTCAGGAGGCTCATGATTTAAAGCCATTACCAGCTACCTCCTACACCTTGAGCCTGTCTGAAACGATCGGCTTCTTTACGCCTCGCTAAGCGCTTATTCGGTTGGTACGGCACGTACTCGTTCGGATCGGCAGAAGATGTATAGTCATAAGGTGTTTCTCCCATTCCTTTGCTCATATAGGATTCTTCTTTAATAAGTTTACTATCGGATAGTTTACAGTTCGTATAGACGGTCTCTCCTTGCGCAAGACGAGCATCGCCCTGTTGGTAAGGAGAAATACGATACGTTTCTCCTTGTGCATTTTGAGCGACCATGTAACTACGATCACGTTCCACAACCATACGGACTTGTTTCGGTGTATGTTGTGTGACATCTTGAACGTAATAAGAGCCATTATCGACCTTTTGGTTAAAGGCTGGAATCTCGGCTTTTGGTTGAGCCGTTTGATGTTGATTCACTAATAATTGATTCGGATTGATCGCCGGAACGAAGCTCAGTGGAATTTTACTTCCGCCACTATCTATCGTATACGAGACTGGCTTACCATTCGGCGTGTTATTCACTAACATACCGTTTTGTAACGTTAAATCTTGGTACGCGACTTGTCCTTTTGTCAGTGTCGGATTCCCTGCTCCGTAACGCGAAACCACTTGGGTTTGACCCGAATGGTCACGGACTTGAATATACGATTGTTCAGGTGTGGTTACCAATTGAATCGCATTTCCTGCAATTTGTTTGACGCCTTGTGGTCCTGATACCGTTTGTGCCATTTGAGCGATGTCACTCACTTCTTTAATGGCTAAGTTGGCCGCTTGGTTATACGGATTATGCTTCATCGCTAATTTAGCGCCCGTTTGATACATTTTGACGCCACCAGCTACCCCTGCGACAAAGGAGACGGTATTGCGGAACCCTTCTTGTTTGGCAAGAGGATTGACGACTTGATGAGGCGCAGCCATCGTATTCTTAAACGCAGATACGCCCGCTGTCGCTCCTTGTTGAACCGCTGTCGCCACGTTTTGAACTTTTTGTACCATGTTCCCTGCGGGAAGTTGATCAATCTTCGTGATCGTGTAACCAGCGCTAGCACCCGCTACGGCATCCGACACCGCACTTCCCACTTTTGTTTCCCCTACGAATTTACTAATCTCTTGAACGCCTGATACCGCCACAAATCCTTGAGCCATATTTTTAGCGATCTCAGGAACGGCATTCATTCCTTTGACAGACGAAGGAACTCTCATTAATTGCGAGGACATATTGCTTTGAAGATTCTCGCTTATAACCTTTAGATTACCCTTAAAGGAATCGGACGCATTCTTTTGCCATTCCACTTCCATTTGCTCTGGTGTCATATTTGAACCGGATAAATGATTAAGAAAAGTTTTTTTATCATCGGCAGTCTTCATAGTAGCAAGCTGATTCGCTAAGTAGCCACGGTTTACTTGACCACCTGTATGAAGAGAACCTGCTTTGACGGTTTCTCCGCTTGCTTGTGCTACGTCCATCAACATCTTCTGACGTTGACCCGCCGTTTTTTCATACTCAACGTCAATTTGATCGTCTGTCATAGTTGAGTGTTTGGCTAACATGGATTCCTTAAAGCTCGCTTTATCCATCGCCGTCGCCTTTTGGGCAATGGCACTCGCAAAGTCGCCTTTACTCACGTAGGAGTTTGGCACACCGTTACTGAGTTTAGACGCAACCGAGGACGCCATTTGACCAAATTCTTTTTCCTTACGTCCCACTTCACTTTTCCATGCCTGTTCCGCTCGTTGCTGATAAGACGCTTCTTCTTTCGACGTCATATTCTCTTTAGGAGGATTCGCTTCTCGGTAAGCTTCCATGAAGCGCTCTTTGTTTTCATCCGCCCATGTGTTGGCTAATCCCTTCGCTGACGCTTTCGCAAGATCGGAACCACGCCCTAAAGACCCTTCATGATCTTTCGCCGCGTTTACGGCCGAAACAGCCTGTTCTTTGAACATGGCTCGTTGACCAGCAACCTTCTGATCCCACATTTTTCCAAGGAATTGTGGGCTCGCATCTGGAAAACGGGCTTTCGCATCTTTCATAAACTGTTCTTTGTTTTCATTCGCCCATGCGGTTGTATCTGCGTCGGCTAATTGATCGCTAATTTGATCCTCGACACTTGAGACTCGATTACTACGGTACCCTTCCATAAACTTTTTAGAACGGTTCCCGACGCCTTGTACGAATGCCGCACCTGCACGCGCGCCAGCGCCTCCAATCGCATTCCCAACACCTGTCCCGATCCCTGCTCCTAGAAAGGCGCCTTTTCCGTCTCCTAGTGGTGCACCTGCAATCGCGCCAGCTACACCAAGTGCGCCTTTTCCAAGTGCCGCACCTTTCTTACCGAAACCAAGCATATTTTTGGATGTTGGAGAGAGCATCGTATCGGTATCATCTTTATGTTCTATGTTACGTACATTTGATTCAGAAGAGGTTGAGGTTGGATCGTCCTTCTTCGGTGCGAACTTGCCTCTCATAGTAGACATAAAGGATTCTCCATTTCGTGCTGATTTGATCGCACCACCCATCGCCATAAGGGAAGACATCCCTGCCATCGCGCCTGCTTTGCTTAAATTCCCCTGCATACCGCCCCCCATGCCCACTAAAGCACGAAGTGACTCACTGACTGGAATAAAGATGAGGTATAAAATAACCGAAGCAAGTAAATCTTCTCCTACGGCCATTTTTGCCAACATCCAGAATACGAAGGCATGAACACTTTGAACAAAAATGGACCCTACGAGTTCCTTAAACCACGCCCCAGTCATGCCTTTAAAACGTGGAATTAAGAACATCGTCATCATTAACGGCCCCATCACCATTAACAACAACAAGGTAAGTCGTCTCATTAAATAGTAGAAGTTTGCCCAAATACTAAGTCCCAAAAGGGTTAAGTTAATAATGAGCTGACCAATGACGTCATTATTTTCATTGGTAATGGACTTCGCCATATCCTTAATTTTCGAATCATACGCTGCGCTAAAGACATCCACAATGCCTGAATTGATTGTAAACAGGATGTTATAAAGATCGCCTAGATTGGCAAGTACAATAGCGACAATCGCTAAGTCTTTGATAAACTCGATAAAACTAGACCGAGTAGAGGGGTTAATGCCGGACGAACTAATCTTCATTCCCCATACAATAATCCCTGCTAAAAGGGCAAAAGATGCCAAAGTGGTCATAATGTAGATCCCTGGTGTATAAATGGCGGACAGTTCTTTGTCACTAAAGGTATAGAAAACGTTGGTGGTGTCTGCCTTACCAAATATTAAATCTTTAATCGATGAAAGCTTGGTAAAGGGCGCGACAATCCACGAGAAGATGGAGGCAAACAGATCCCCCATCACGCCTATAAATTTATCAATAATATTCATTCTTTCACCTCCTATGCAGGTGTTTCGTCTTGAAAACGTTGTCTCTTACGTCGGTCTAACAATTCTTCTAGTACGGCTGTGTTCGATTCAATGAAGACCATTTCTTCATCTGATGGATCGGTCTGCAGCCACACAGAACTACTTCCGACACGGAAGATGCCTTCTCCCTTACCAGGGTTATTGAAGAGAATCTCGACTTCTCCATTACTTAAATCGAAGTTCTCTTTAATTCGTTTTAAATCAATCTTATTTTGTTGGAAGAACAGGTACGAGAAAGTAGAGGTCAGAATACCCCTTGATTTCGGGTGCTCTAAGATTCGAACAAAGTCCTGTGAAGCCCAACAGAACCCACAGTTACGCTTACGCGCACGACGGGCTAACTTTTCAAAGAACGCCACCGTTAAATCGTTATCGATGAACTGCCATAGCTCATCGCAATAGACATATTTTTTCTTGGTGGAATTATCAAGGTTTTTCACAAAGTGCTCCCATATGTAGTTAAGCAATACATGGTACGCAATCGGCTTTAAAAACCCTTCTTCCATTTGACTAATATTAAAGTTCACAAGTCGAGACGCCATCAGCGTTTGCGTAATTCCTCGTCCTAAAAACGTTTGCCCATCGAAGATCGGCTTTGATCCCGTTCGTAAGAACGGTTTAATGCCCGCAATGAGTCGCTCCGCTTTCAAATCCTCTCCATACTTGTCCACAAGGTACTCATAAATTTGAAGAATTTCAGGCTCAGGCTTTCGGACTTTCGACTGCACGATATGACCGTTTACGGTTTGAACCTCATTTTTAAAGAGCGATTCTGGATGAGTGGTAATGCCTAGCTCTTTAAAGACAGATTCAATGGCTTCTTCTAGGTAATTTCGTTCGAACACATCGAGTCCTGAGTCAGCTGAATCTTTTCCTCGAATGATGATATCAAAGAATGCGAGAAGTTCGTTTGCTTTCTCACGAACCGGCACGAATCGAATGTAGCGCTTGCCGTTCTTCTCAATAATCTCCTTATCATCGGCATCTTCCAAAAGATCCATTTCTTCATCGTCTTCATCTAAGGGAATATCCGTATAGTTAATGGCGCATGGATTAATGATGATGTCCGATTCTTCTGAGATGTTGAGGTTAATGCCTCCTAGACGCTTCGTAATTCGGACAAACTCACCTTCTGGATCGATGATATTTGCGTATACATTGGCCCCTGCATTTTCACGGGCAATCTTCATCTTCATGGCCAAACTTTTCCCTGATCCTGGAATACCGAGAATCCCCATGTTGTAGTTTTGAGGGCGGTAGTCTTCACTACCGAAGGAGTTGATAAATTCCTTTTGCCCGGTGATACGGTTAATCCCTATGGGTACACCGCCTAAGAACGTTCCGCTTCCGCTAATAAAAGGGGCGAACGTACTTAACGCGCGTCGGTCCATATTTCGAAACGAATCATGGATTTCATTTTGACCGAAAGGCAGCGCGGAACGAAAGCCTTTCTTAATGCGCGACCATGTGGTCGCCACTTTAAAGAACATTCCCTTTAGTTCATCTTCTAGCTTTTCGCTATAACGGTTTAAATCCTTTTCACTTTCACCGTATAGAACACCTAGAACGGACGTATTGTAACTGTCATTCTCCGAGAACTGAATTTCACTCATTAATTGGTTCGTATCGATAATCTTTGTCTCAAGGTCTTGAATTTGGTCAATGTTTCCTCGCTTCTTTTGAAACGAAAGGTTGGATTCTAACATGGTGACTTGTCGTTGAAGCGTACGAACCGCTTCGGACTTCGGTACTTTATGAATATCAATGAGGACATCCATTTCTCCACTAGATGTCAGTGTGTTGAGCCACGTCGTTTGCATTTTACGAGGATATCCATCGCGCGTAATAAAGAATGGTCGAAAATAGGTGTTTGTTCCGAGTGATTGTTTAATGACTCCGTAATCTGGCGAATCGATGACCATTCCTTCTGGAGAGACGACGTCCCAAAAGGTGGGTTTCGTGTCCCATTGGTAATCAATCGGACCCTCCTTGCCCTTCTTTCCTTTTTTTGAGGTGTCTTTTGAGCCAAATTCAATCGTTGACGACTCTTGTGTGTCTATGTTTTCTTCAATTTCTTTAGCCTGCTTGTTGTTCTTTTTCTTCCCCATCACGATCAATCATCTCCTTTACTAGTTCAATATGACGTTCATCTTGATCGGCTGTCGTATAAAGTGCCAGCATTTCATTTCGAGCAATGTCCTTGTAGCGGTTCTTAATGGCTTTCTTTCGATTAAAGGCAAAGTACAAGAGTTCCCCGATCCCATCGTTGTCGAGACGATGGACACCAATACGCGCTTTTCGCAGGGCATTCGCAGCCGCGCTGACGCGACGAGATAATTCGTTGTAGGCTTTTTGAAGAATCTTCTCTTCTAATTCGTCTTTACTGTCTGCATTAATTTCTTTGACATTTACCTGATACGAAACAGCCAGATAACGCTTGGTTTCATAACGCGGCGTTAACTCTTGCCATCTTGTTAAGTCCTCAATCATGGACTGACCGTATTCAATCGCATTGATGGGAAGGTCATCTTGTCCCAACATAATGTCTCGCATCTTTTCAATGGGATCGGATAAGTCAACGTATCGGTTTTGAAGGTAAATTTGAACGGGATAATGTAAGGTCGCAAGCCATGTTTCAAACGTGCGGTCGATGGCTTCCTGTTCTTCGGGTGACAATAAGAAGTAGTTCACAGGATCAACCTCTGCGATCATGACGAAGCGGTCATTTTCAAATCGAATCATCTTTTTCACAATCTCCTCCATGTCACTAAAAAGCTCCTCAAATGGATCGGGTTCATCCTCATCGCCTACACTCTTTTTGCCTTTTTTCCCTTTCGATGCCTTTCCTTTTGATTTTGATGTACCTTGTTTACTTACTCTCTTTTTCTTTGCCCCCCAGGGAATCAGTGGCTCTTTTAACATAAGCCGAGAAAATACATAGAACCCTAACGCCAACGCAGTTAGTACGATAAAATCAATCACTTGCGTTTCACCATCCATTCTTTGGCGTGTGTGCCTTTTCGCCACAATCCAATTTCATTTTTATAACCCATTTTAGTAAGGAGGTACCGGTCAAAATACATGCCCACCTTCTCCTTTTTGACAAAGGCTAACACAATCGTGAACACTGCCGTCGGAAGGGCTGAAAGAATAAAGAACGCCACACCTAGATAAAAGCTAGATGCCATTCGGAAGAAGAATGGCCCATAAAAATAGATGAGCACCCCCGCAACGATTGAGTACGTCAGTTGTCGTTTTGACAAGATCCCTAAAATGGTTTTCTGTTCCGAAGACATATCGACGGGAACGGTAACTTTTCGCATAGAAACATCCTTTCTTACAACAATCCCCCCACTAGTTGGTAAATGACTTACCATAGAGGGGGGAATCTATTTTCTATAAAGGGAGAGAGTAAAAAAATAGTCTGTTGTACGTGTGTGTAGAAAAATCATATTGACTAATGTTGTGTACGATCTTGTAAGAAATAAATAATTGCTTGATCTTAACCTCCGAAACCAGCTGCATAACCCGCGATATCGTAAGCTTTTACAATCACGAATGCGCCAACGAATGCCATTCCTAACCCGACGAATCCAGCCGTACGAGCTTGTGGATTTCCACCTTGTGCAGCCGCTAATTTAAACCCAGCAAAGATTAAACATGCGACAACCCAGAAACCACCAAGAGCCATAATAAAGCCTGTCATTTTCTTAAGGTCTTTAAAGACGCCAGAATCTTTACTATCGATGTCTGATACCGTAACCCCTGCTTTTTCAAAAGCTTTTTTTGAATCGTCAGCGTTGGTTGCCAAACTTGTAGTCGGTTGTGCCATCACCAGAATCATCATAGCGGTTAGAGCTAAAAATAAGCTTTTTAAGCTAAATTTGCGTTTTTCCATCTATGTCACCCCCTTTCAAGCCAAAAAAAAAGCCCCCGAAACGAAGGTATTAGATAAGGTTCTAATACCACTCATTTCGGGGGCGTCCCGTTGGCTAAATTTTGATATTCTCAGTATATAAGATGATCAAGGTAATATCAACCATTTTTTATAAAAAAAGTTAAAATAAGAAAAGCATCAACTACCGTGGAGTAGTTCATGCTTTTCAGTCATGTTGTTATTGATAGATGACTTCAATACCAAAGATGCTTAGAAATGGTTCGTTAAGATCGTTTAGTTCTTTTATCGTTTGATCTCCTAGATTAAGATCGTGTTGACTAGCCATATAATCATGTAATCTCATTATTAACTCTTCACGGTTTGATCCAAAATAAATACACTCACCTTTTTCTATATCCGTCGCTTCATAGAAATATATCATCGCTTGTATGCTCCTCTCAAAATAATCGTTTTAGGATTGGGCGCTTTTTCAACAGAAGACAATCGTCGATTCCCTTCGCTTCATCTACGTTCCAAAGGACGATACTACAAGTTAATTGAAGTGCCTTTAACTCTTTTGCACATTCGAATAAGTGTTTTTTTACATAAGGGTTACGTGCCGCATCCCCGTCTAGCGCTAAGTTGACATGCTCCACGCCCATTTCTTTTAAGGTTGGAAGCATAATGCGCCAAGAGTTTGCACCAGGAACACTTAAAAACGTATCGCCTAATTCGTTTAGTTCTTCAGGTGTGTATAATGTCCCTAACAAATCTGACGAAATATCACCTTTGATGGACCCTTCGGTCACCCAAATCTTTTTGGTTTGCAAAGGGGTACCTGTATGCCATGTTTTTAAGCGTTCACTCGGAACGGAAATGTGTACGGGAGTTGGTTCTCCTGCTCCTGTCCCTTTATTCTTATTGGCAGAAGAAAGCCAATAATACCTCATGCCTTTGACGAGTGTAATCATCCCAAGAGAGACTTTCCCATTGATCGAGATGACTTTTCCTTGTCCAAGCGTCAGTTCATACTGACCAATGACCTTCCCCTCATAGGATACTTCGACCTGATTCGGTTGTTGAATAACCTTCGCGCTTAGTCCCTGTTGATAAGCGTCTACTTTCACTTCATTAGGTGGTTGATCGATACGATACTGACAACCCACAACCTCATTTTTATGATTACGGAACGGAATGAGGATTCCTTTTCTCCCATTTAGGGTGAAATACGATCCACGCTCTGTTTGTTGTTCATAAAAGCCAGGGACACCTGTGAAATCATCCATACACAAGCTATCTCCTATTTCTTTTACGACATTCCATGGCTTTTCTGGAAAGCTTTTATATCCTCTTACGGCTATTTGCTCATCTGTTAATTGACGATTATCCGATGTTAAATGTTGATAATGACCACCTTCTAATTCCAATGCGTGTAACAGTGTTCGATAGACCTTGTTTAATTCCGAATCAGCTACTTTCTTTTCACTTTGATAGGATGGCCCATCATATTGAATTTTCGGTTTACGCTTATCCCCATTTAAGTAATGGAGATAAGAGGGCAAAGCCGAGTTTTTACTAAAGATCGTCTCACTCTCGACCCGAATACACGCCACACGGTCGCCATCTTCATGAATCATGCAGCCACCATGATGGTTACAGATCGGGCAATTTTGGCGCATAAATTCAAACCAGCCTGCTAATTTCGTTTTTCGTAATGTTCTCATGTTTTCTACACCCTTTCAATTTACGTTCTCTTACGCTAAATACACCGATCAAAGCGATTCTTATCCAGTGGAGGCATAACGGTTACTACCTTAAATACATGTTGAGGTAGCCGTGCGACCACAATGACCATCGGATGACCATCTAAATCACTTCCAGCAATGACATACTTAAGCGCTTTAAATTTTTGATCATATTGAACCTCCACGACGTTTCCGTTGTAAATAACCCCTATAATGTCTCCTTTGACGTACCCACGATCTAACAATCGTTTTTTCACATGGTGACCGATCACAAAATAACCGTTTCCACCCATTAACACCTTTTTAATTTCCTTTAAAATCTTCATTTCTTCTCTCACATCCTTAAAATAAAATAAAAAAAAGCGATCTAAGGACGACAGATAGTCACACCTATGGTGTGAAGACGTCGATCCAAAGACCGCTTTTTTGATAAGAAACCGCTAACCGAAAATGGTTGCAAATAATAAGTACAAAAATAGATAGCTTTATCTTAGCATGGTCTTCCCTCTTAATCAACGTCTTTTAAACAATCTTTTCCATTTCCCTAACAATGAATATTTAGAACAGTGTTTCGTTAAATCTGATGACTTCAACACATGATTCGATAAATGCGTGTACGGCTCTTTGAGTTTCTCCAAAACCGATTCATACGTGAGAATGGGCTTGTTTTCATACTGATTTTTAGCTAATTCTTGATATAAAGGTGGGAGTGCAGCCAGTAGTGGCAGTTCCAAATCCTCCGATAACTGAGTTTGTTGGCTAAAGGCTTCGGCTTTATTGAAGATAAGGTAACTAGATAGGTTGTATTCCTTGATCATTTGATCCATATACTGCTTCCATGCTTTGATCTGTAAATACGAATCATCGACCACAATCCATAATTCATCTAACTGCCCCAAAAGTGGACGGTACATCTCTCCGATTTCTCCCGTTGGTAAATCAATTAGTACGAAGTCAAAGACACGCGTACTATTCACGTAGTGATAAAGCGCATCGGTGTTCCATTCTAGTTCATGATCTCCTTCAGCTAATAGAATCCACTGTACGCCTTTATAGATATAGTTAATACTTGTGGCTGGAATGGTGGGATCAAACATGGCACGAGCAAAGCTATTCCACCCGTCAGGGATTGATTTATAGCGCTCCAATATCTGTTTCAAATGATACGCTTTACTGGGTGCTTCTAAGACGCCTACTTGTGAGCGTTCATTCGCTAGAAACATGGCAAACGTGACGATAAAAGAGGTCACACCGATACGGTGTAACGGCGACCATACCCCAATCACTTTGTTTTTGTCCCATGTGGCTTTTGTGAAGGCCTCTTTGCGAATCTCACTGGTTCGTTTAATTAACGTGTTGAGGTGATGATCTTGCGGGTTTTCCTCATTCTTCTTCGTAAGAGTCTCTTTATTTTCCGAGTTTATCTTTTCATCCGATGTAGGAATTGGCTCGTCAGACTCACTGTTTTGTTGTTTGATAGGAGTATGAAAGGTAATGACTCTTTGTTCTTTAAGTGCGGGAGGGCTGTCCGTTTCCTTTTCGTCTCTGTTCTCGATGTGTTGGGAACGTTCCTCACCTGGTTCTTCTGACTTCTCTTCTACTCCTACTTCTTCTAATTCTGCTTTTTTGTTTACTTGTGCTTGAATATGAACGTGTTCCGTCGTTTGTTTCGATTCCGATGATTCAGCCGGAACGTTTAACTTACCTTTTTTAGCGCTTGTATCCTCGGTAGATTCCACGCTTTCAACTGCTTGCGTGACTTCCTTCTCCTCAATTGACTTCTTTTCTTCAATTGGGTTACATTCTGTTGGATGTGCAGGGATCTCAGGTTTAACAAGCTCTTCTTCCTCTTCCTCATAAGGAGTTGAAGCCGCGTCCTCTGTATAGATATAGATTTTCAACGCATCGATGGTGGGTTGAAACACAACATGAGCAGACGTGGGAACGTCAAATGTCGTTCCAATAATGACCAGCGTTCCACCAAATTTCATCGTTTTCAGATCAAGTGATTGGGCTATTTGACTTGAAATAATCAAGTATCGCGGTCTCTTTTCCTCTAATTGTGATAAGTAGGCTTTTGGAAATGCCATTTCACATTTGTATAACGGGTGAAATGCAGCCACAAGCTCCTCTTCTTGTTTGGGATTATTCAACCAAATGAGCATAGAATCCATTAAGACTTACCTCCATAATCGTTGTGCAAGGTACGCATCTAATTTTCGAATCATCTTTTTCGACAATGGCTTCGTACGATTTTCAATTGTTCCTAAGTAGCTTTCGCTTACACCTAGTGCATTCGCAAGTTCATACTGTCTCAAGTCAAATCTCTTTCGAAGAACCATAAGACGTTCAACGTCATCATCAATAGTAAGATCTCGGAAGCGTGGAGGTGTTGATTGCTTGTGCATCTTTATCTTTCTCCCTTCTTTAAAAACAAAAAAACCGCTAATAAACCTCTCATCATAGAGGGTCATTAGCGGTCTTCGCTTTAGGTTAAGTTTTTTTTCTCAAAGTTTGAATTATTTTCTATTATAACATGGACATTTTAGATGAAAAGAGATAATTGGAAAAATATCTTGTAAAATCTAAAATATAACTTTATACTGTAACTATACTTTTTAGCTTACTTTTTTTGCAACCTTCTTTTTCGGGTTAGCGGTTACCTATCAAACTCAAAGCCTTTGGGCTTAATTATTTGTATGAAGGATCAATCTGATCTTTTTTACAAACTATTAAGCTCAAGGGCTTTTTTTCGTGCAAAAAAAGTGACATATGAAAGTATCAAACTATATTGAGGGGATGTTTTATACATGACAAACTTAACAGAACAAGAGATTATGCAAGGATTACAAGCGCCTTTTCCAGCGAAAGATTTAGAATGGCGCGTGCAAAGTACTATAAAAACCAGAAATGATAAGATTCGTAGCATAGCTGTACCATACATCACCAATCGCGCAATTCAAGATCGTCTTGATCAAGTCGTTGGACCGATGAATTGGCGTAACTCGTACGAAACATGGCGGGACAAAGGTGTTCTTTGTGGGATTTCAATCAAATTCGGAGATGAGTGGATTCAAAAATTTGACGGCGCCGATGAAACTTCCTATGAAGCAACCAAAGGCGGATTCTCTGCTGCTCACAAGCGGGCAGGTGCTGTGTGGGGATTAGGTCGATATCTTTATTCACTCAGTGAATTTTGGGTTGATATACACGATAAGAAAACGGATAACTCAAATAATTGGGAGTACATGAAAACTAAAATTAAAGTAGATAATAAAGAGGTATACATTAAAGGCTATTGGAAAATCCCAACGTTACCAAATTGGGCATTGCCTTCTTCCCATCAACCGAGCGTAAGTTCAACGAATAATCAGTCATACGTGCCCCCTACTCCGAATGAGAATCCAACGAATTCTCCACAAGGAAACAATATGCCTCACGTAAACCAAGGGCAGTTGCATGGTGAACATGATCCAGATCGTGAAAATTACACCAATTATTTAAAAAACATGGAGAAATCCATTGGTTTAACGGAAAATCAAGGGTTTGTGGTGAGCTTATATAATCGCGTCAATCCTGATCATAAAGTTCGAACAGCAAATGAAGTGTATAGTGTTACGACACCAAAAGATAACCTTCGGAACTACTATTCTTTGTTAAAACCGGTGTATGACTTAATGAAAGTCGCGCAAAACCATAATATCAATGAACAGCAATTATTTGGTTATGCGCAAATTATCACGGGCAAAGAACATTCAAGTGTCTTGAGTCTTTTCTCTACGATTACGCCACAACATGTCGCACAGATCACAGAGATAATTCGTTCTGAACAAGGAAACAACGCCTATCAAACAGCTTAATAGCCAAGAGTCACAAGCACATAGGGAAACCCTTATGTGCTTTTTTTATTACACCATTCAGGAGGGTTTACGATGAAATTTGAGATTAATAAAGAGTTATTACTAGAGGGTTTTAATAAGGTAGTAAAGGTATTAGGCGGAAAAACATCTCAGCCTATTTTAAATGGTATTTTACTTGAAGTGGAAGAGGATCAATTAATCTTCACAGGATCAGATGCGACCGAAACCATGAGACATTGTATACCAATCGTTGATCAATCAATTGTTGTCGTTCAACCAGGTCGTATCGTCTTTCCACGAGAAATCGTCGATATTACGAAAAAGTTGAACAAGAAACTTACGTTCTCGACAAATGATTTTGTGGTCCAAATTGATTCAGGAAAAAGTCATTTTGAACTGAATTGTTTAGATGCAGCCGAGTATCCAACGTTTCCAGCACTTTCACTAACCACTCCTTCCGTTGTACTCAAAGGAACAGAGTTTAGTGATTGCATTAAGAAAACGACTTTCAATGCGAGTGATTCTCCTTCTCGACCGATTCTACAAGGTGTGAACGTACAACTCAAAAAGGATTGTACGGAGCTCGTCTGTACGGATAGTCATCGTTTAGGACGAGTTCTCATCCCACACGAAAATGAGCACGAATTATCCATTGTCGTTCCTGCCAAGCTTTTGGATAAGTCATCAAAAGCCTTTAATCTGGAATTAGACATTGAAATTTTTGTTCATGAGCAAAATCTAATGATTAAGAATGGCCAGACGGTGTATTTAACTCGCTTGTTGGATGGGAAATATCCAGATACAAGTCGATTAATCCCTGCCACTTCGAAGTCGAAGATGGTGGTCAGCCGAAAAGAGTTATTAGATGGACTTGAACTAGTCAAAGAGATCGCTAACAGCGCGGATGGGAATGCGAATGGAATCATTAAGATCGAGGTAAAAAGCGAAGTATCAATTTCTTCTTTCCAAGCACAGCGCGGAAAAGGAAAAGTAGATGTGGCGTATGACTCCATTGAAGGTGACGGAGAATTTACCCTTTCATGTTCCGCTCGTTATATCATTGATGCCCTAAAAGCTATGGAAACCGAGTATATTACCTTCCAATTCAACGGAACAGCTAGTCCATTTCTGTTGTATCCCGCAGATGAAGGAAAAATAAAAGAGCTACAGCTGGTGTTGCCAGTTCGTACAGCCTAAAGAGAAACGGAACAGAGAGCAGCCATGCTCTCTTTTTCTGTCATTAAGGAGAGAGACGAGATGGATCTATCACAATTAGCAGATAACCTTTTTGCACGTAAAGCGGAAAAAGAGGTTACCTCGAATAAGGGAATAGCTAATGCGATTAATTATATCTGGAACCGTCATAGTACGAGCCGAGTTGATTTTAGCTCTTTTACTTATGAAGATGCTTGCCATGTCATTGATGTGTTCGGTTCCGTTCTAACAGACGAGGAAGATGATAATCGCTTAGAGGACTATACGTTTACTGGCTTAGACTACTTTGATGCTAATGAGGGCGTTGTCGTAAAGTTAGTTCGAACAAATTATGCGCTAGTACCAGTCGAAGAGGATGATTTTATTTAAAAGGAGTGTTGTACTATGGAACCGATTGTAATGCCTGTGGAGGATTACTACAGTTATCATCAATCAGCATCGAATTTAGCCATGCTTAAAGCTTTTTTTGACGCTGGGATTGATATTTCTAAATTTAGTGAGTTTATGGAAATGATTGGTTGGAATACGGAACTTGGGTTTGAGATTTTCAACGAGGGGTTAAATGCCATGTTTGGTGAAGTGATTCTTTATGAAGCGTACGGAGATAATCCAAAAGTAGATGAAGAGGATTTACAGGTCTTTGATTCAGTACCGGACTACGTATACTTGATTGAGGATCAAACCATTAAGGCTCTGTATCGTGACAATCGTGGACCAGAAGTAGAGGAATGGTTTAATCGCTACCATGACTTTGATGGTCATTACACATTCGCAGAGTTTAGATGTCTCCCTCACAAAGGCTTTACCATTGGATTGTATGGGATTGGTTTCTTTCACGAAATTGCGAAGTGTACCATTGACCTAACAAAACAACTCGACAAAATCTATCATCAAGAGGTGTCTAACTAATGGATGTGCTAATCAAACTTTCCGATACACCTGCCAATCTTGAATTCCCTGTGGAAATTAAGCATATGCACGGTGAGATTACCGAAAAAGAGTTTTACATGAAACTTGAGGATCTCGTTGCTGAACTATCGAATGCGATCTCAAATAAGGCAAAAGCAATCGTGGAAACCCCTATTCTACCGAAAGAATGCGTAAAGCACGTTTGGTTAGATTATAGCGGCGCTGTGCAGCAAGTCACCATTGACGTGCCAAAGGCCCAGCATACGATCCACTATAACAATAAGAAATTAACGGACGTTGGATTTCCACGACTTCTGTTCACGTATCATATTTCACATGAGGTCTGTCAATTAACCCATATTGTAGCGGTAAAAGGAGTAGGTCGCATGAAGCCTTCTACCCCTTTGTATCACTTCCCCTATTCACATGTATCGTTAAGCGGTGATGTATGTATGGGAACGAATACGTTTCCTGTTACAAAAGAGATTACAGCGCTAGCAACCTATCATTCACTCTTTTTCAATGCACCATTTGGAAGTGATTATGGCGCAAAGAGTACAACAGGGATGCCTATTAATAAGCTGTTTGAACAAGCTGAAAATCAACCATTCAATGAAGAATGGCTTTTACCTATTAATCAAACATTTCAAGAGTATTTCAACTATAAAAAATAACCTTTAGGGAGAGATTTAGTATGACATTTCAACAAACAAACCTTTTTGCACTTTTAGGAATGGAAGAAGAAGTAACTGTTAGCGTGGAAGATGTGAAAAAGCAAGAAACTGCACCAAAAAGCACATCGAATGGAAAACCAGCATCATCGAAGAAAGATGCGCCTGCAGCTCCTTCTAGCACATTTACGATCCTAGCAGATGCGACGATTCGTTATTGTGGACTTGATTTGCCCGTAACGAATTACTTTTCCGTCGAGGAAATTGAAAAAGGGATTCCCATGAAAAAAAGTGGTGATAAGATTGCCTATCAAAAAATAACGGAAACGACCCTTCGCCAAAAACTTGAAGAAGACTTTCCTGAATTAGTGGCAGGCTTCACGTCCATTGTGTACATGAAAGACAAAAACTTACTCGTTCCTGTCCTACAGGCAAAAAAGAAAGGGCTACATTGTACGGAGTCTTCCTCTACGGAAAGCTCTTTTACTACCATTGGAAAGATTCCTTTCTCGTTGCTTAGTGACTTCATATCTATTGCGAGACAATATTCAAGTCAATTCAAGACCGAAGTACATGCGGATATTTTCGTGGATTTAGACAAGAAGGAATACTTCCTCTACTTCCCTCAGCAGCATGTACATCGTTTTTGGGTAGAAATCACCGAAGATCCTACCATGACTGCCTTGAACTTGTTAGAGATGAGACATCGGAAAATCGGAGAAATCCATAGTCATCATGAGATGGCGGCATGGCCCTCAATGACCGATAATGAAAACGAAAGAAGTTCCCTCTTATATGTGATTGTCGGAAAAGTACATGACTTCTTCCCGCACGTTACAGCGAGAACCTTTCTGAAAGAGATGAAGACCCACCTACCGTTAGAAATTCGTTCGGTCTTTCAAGATACGTTTACACGATCACCGCACCAATACGATCTTTCTGGAATTGAGGTAGTGGATCATGACTAATCCAACATCAACTCAACGCATGGTTATTGATTTTCGAAATCAAACAGGAATTGAACAAGAAGTGTTTCCACATATCTTGCAAGTAGGAACCGGTGGAACGGGCACATATGTCACACAACAGATTGCCCAGTTGCTTTCCGTGATGCCACAGGTAGGAAAATACATTCTTGCCGACGCTGATGTTGTCGAGAACAAAAACCTAAACAATCAATTGTTTCTCCCGAAAGACGTGGGCTTGAAGAAAGCGGATGTCTTGGCTAGACGTTATCGTAGCGCTTATAAGCTTCAGATTTCTAGCTATTCATCCGAATATGTAGAAAGCGTTGAAACCCTTGAAACCCTCTTTCATAAGGAATACTTAGAAGGAGCTTCAGGACGATTCTACTTGCCTATTCTCATTTCAAACGTTGACAACAATTATAGCCGATCGATCTTTCATCAATTTTTTGAAGAGCATGAAGGAAACTTACTCTATATTGATGTAGGAAATGAAGCAGTCGCGATACCAGAAGGAAATCCTATAAAGGAAACGTGGAGTGAAGAAGAAAAACAGACGTATGACAGAAGCGGTTATACAGGACAATTAGTTTGTGGGCTGAAAATTGGTCGAAAAGTCATCTGTGAGCCCATTGCATCCATCTATCCTGATATCTTAGAGGACAATGATGAAATTGCACCGTCTCAATTGTCTTGTTCGGCACTATTAGCATCTGAACCACAGCGCTTAATCACCAATCGATATGCAGCCATGTGCGTAGGTACGGTTTTGAATGAGGTTTTGCTTACAGGCAAACTTTCTACTCACAAAATGGTATTCCATGCGTTACGTGGTCATATGAGGAGTGAAGGTATTTATTTGTAGTATCGTATAAGATAATAAAGTAATAGAACCTCCTTTTAAAGGAAGTTCTATTTTTTTAAATCCATTTATGTAATATTTCCCTATTTTTCAATTAAAGAACGGTTCTTTAGAGATTTTAACTTTAGAATAGGTAATTCATATTTATCATTATACACTTTTAGAATTGGAATAATCTCCTCTTTAGGACCGTAAAAGATTGTCTTAAACTCTCCATCAAGGTACTGAACCACAAAAAAGTCATCAAATTGTTCAAATGTTCTCTGATTAATGGTTATGTGATTTTCCGTTTGGGCGGTGGTCTTGACACTAATACGTCTTTCATTACTAATTACATCAAATCCATGCTGATTGGTCTGACGTGCAAGGTTTCCATTAGTTTCAATAGCACAAATAAATTCACCAATTCTACCCGTTAAGTGTCTTAACTCTGTGGCTTTACAGTTTAATAGACTTAACTCTAACTTTAAGATTTCACTGTATTGACTATATAACCTCTTGATTTGCTCTAAACTTATCTCTTCAGGTGTGTATTCCTCTATTAAATTATCCTGAAATGAAGTTGATTCCACTGTTTTGCCTAAGAATTTGTCACCTTTAACCCATTCTCCTACTACAATATCCCTTTTTAATTCGGAAGAACGGCGATAGATTAAACCAGTATAGGGGTAATTTTCACCTAAGTACCTGTAGCCATTTCTTTCTGCATATTCAAATAGATGTTTCTGAAAAGTAATTCCCTTATTTAATCGGTTATAACAAAAGTCTGAAGGAATAACGCTACTTGAATTTACTCCATATGTCTCATTTAACTTAGTTCTGATTTCTGACAGAGTAAAAAATTGATTTTCTTGCCCTTCTAAAACTTTTTTCATTTTTTCGTAGATGTTCATCTTGCTCCTCCATTGTTCCTTTATATGTATTTGGAATTCATTTCTATTGTAACAACATTTTTACAAATTAGAAGATAGTTTTAAAAGCTTCTGTATAAACCATGAGTGCATAAAGTGAAAACATTTATCTCCAACAGAAAAGAGACTATACCTTGTAAGCACTTAGCCTCTTTACTGTTCTTTATATATTAATACGCTATTTTAATACGCTCATAGCATTACTAGCTAATAGATAGAAATCCTCAATGATGGCAATGTCCACCATAAAGTACTCCTGTCCGAGATTTAAACGCTGTGACAGCTGGTACAAAACGTGTTCGACGATCTTCATTCGTTCATTATCATGGATGGTGCTCTTTAAGTAGAGACGGATATTTACCGCACTTTCCGCATCAATCACACGACGGTTAATGATCATGAGTTCCCCTATCTTACTAACGGGTGCTTCAATTGCAGACCATGTGTGTAAGCTCCATATTTCCATCTCAGCGCTTTTTTGATCGGGCGCAAAGTATTTCTGAGGATCAACAAAATAAAAGTCATCTATGCGATGTAACGCCCCTCTTACGATCTCTTGCTCTTCCATCATTTCTACTTGTCTCTCAAACATTTCATCTCGAAACGCTTGCTCCGCTCCTAAACAAACAATCTCCCAATAGGCTTGGTTCATAATGGGACGAATGTCCTCAAATTCCTGAATCACCCATGACAAAATGCGTTGAGAAAGAGTCGTTTTCATTTGTTCATTAAATTCCCCGCCAAGCGCTCGTTTGATATAGCCTGGAATCTGTTCTTTGATCGTCCCTCTTGGTTGTTGGAACCACTCATTGGGCATCACCGTTTCCTCATGGTGAAGAATTTCAGTGGCGATAAAGTAGCCATTAAAAAATTGGGAATCAAAGGCTTCAAGGAATCGTTCTACAAATCGATTACGATCATGTTCCGATGTAATAAGATCCCAGAACTTTGCGATGTAGAAGCCCTTGTATTGATCTAATTGTTGGCGAAAGCTCTCATCATGACGATAGAGGGCTTCTAAACGGTTCGTCGTATGGGTAAATGTATCAAATTTTTGGTCCATTATTTCGTCTCCTCTTTTTCAATGAATGCTGGACTTGGTTCGTCCATATCAAATGTCCAATACCTACCCTCTTTTCGGATAGTGGTGACATTGTAAATTTCTTTTCCATCCTCTGTGACTTGCTTACGGTAGAAGTAAGCTTCATTCCCGGTATCATCGAACTCTAAATCGGTTAATACATAGCTCTCAACGATCTGTTTGGCTTTCTTTCGTTCCTTCACGATGGTATGAAAGATTTTCTTCGAATTGGCTTCGTTGGAGAAAATAAACTCTTTTCGATCTTTTGAGCCGTAATTTTGGTAGAACTTTAGCATGTCTTTATCAGATATGGTTCCATTATAGAAATTTTGGAGGTATTCTCCGACAAAGTACTGAAAGTCCATGGCATTTGTATAATGATCCGCTGGAACAATTTTATAGGCCTTCGGATCTTTGGTTTGTACTTCATCCGTCGCCGCTTCTTTGTTTACTTCGTCCATTGGGCGCTTACGCACTTCATAAAACGCTTCAATAGCTTTGTCCTCATTCATGTCACTCTTTTTCTCACTAGATTGTTTTTTAGTTGCCACCTTTTCAGCTTTATTTGCTTCCTGTGAAACCGCATCTCCTCCGCAGCCTGCAAGGAAAATGGAAAAGGCAAGAATACTCAACACTTTTCCTTTCATTTGTCTCCCCCCTTTCTCACGCTCTTAATTTTTTTCGGTCATGTACAGATAAGAAACGAAATAAATAAAAACTGTCCATTACCGTTAACGTATCTACTAGTTCATCAAATAACTGCACGACATTAAAAATTTTTATTTCTCTTTGACCAGGTACAATTGACACGTCTCCGATATGATAACGAAGAATATGAGTCAGCATAGGTAGCTTCTCTTTTTGAATCGATGTTTTAAGGTGAAGGGACTCATACTTTCTTACACCAAATAAATTAAGCGCCAGAATAATGGCATGAAACGTCATATTCTTAGGGTCCATCCGATTACTGAAGATTTTCATGTCATTTCGATACCATTTTTCATACGTGTTTTCCAAAGACGAAGCCTGAATAACTAGCTCATTTCTTCGATGATGAATCTCTACATAGGGTTGTAGTGAATATTCGCTTACATAACTTTTCAGGTAATCTAAGGTTTCTGATTTAAATTCAGCTTTTAGTTCGTATTGCTTCTCAGAATACTCAATTTCTCCTTCGGAAAGTAAACAAGCGAGGATGAGATCTTGTAACTTTCCCATTCGTGTTTCCATTGGATACTGCATGCTCTTCCGTCCTTTCGATGTGTAATAGAAACAAAAAAGCCCCCAACAAACTAGACAAGTAACCTTGTCTGCTCATTGGGGACGTCCCATTTGTTATAAATTAGTAGGTCTAGTATACTATAAACCTTTTATTTTTACCATATATTTCTGGTTGGAATTAGACGGATTACTTCGATTGTTCATAGTAGAGGACTTGATTAGTCATGTGTCTGCATACTGTACAGATATAAGCCCTCATTCGTCTTGAAAATATATTCCTCATCGGAACAAGCATAATACCCATATGGATCAACCTCAACATAATAGACGTCTGTAGGGAGCGATCCTAGTGTTTCTACAATAAGATCAATGATATAGTCTTTCCCTGCTTTTCCTTTTGAAGGATAGCCGTCTATTTCTGCATGAAGCCATGACCGCTCATTGTCTGGATACTTGGTGAATAGTTCGTCACGCCAGTTTTGTAGCAACGTTGTGTCTACTCGATCGTGTGGTTTTACATCTGGGTTGGTTCTAAATGCAGCTTCGATATCCTCGTTAGGGTTTTCTGATAGCTTTGAAAACCTGTAGAAAGATGCTGAATGATAGTTACTATTTGCTTTGGCAAAAACAGCTAAAATGTCATTGATTTTTTGCATGTATGTTCTCCTTATGTATAGCGATAATTTTAGAAATAATTGTAATTCACATTAAATAATACGGCTACTAATTTAGTCATGCTAAAACTACTTTAACTATACAAACCTCTTTTAAAAACAAATCTTCTTTAAAAACAAACCTTCTTTAGGATCGCCTAATCCCTTGTATCTCATAGGATTAAGGGTGTTTGAAAAGTAAAAATACACAAAGAGTTGAAAAATGAACATAAGAAAACAAAATCCCTCTTTTAAAAAACATAAAAAAGCAATAATGAACTAAACCTAAAACATAAAAAAACATGGAACTTAAATTATCAGAAATTAGAGTGAGATGTTTAGCAATTTATGCCTCATACTTATCCACAAATGTGATGAATTTCTTCACAATTCCAACACTTTCCACAGTATTAACATTGTTTTTTATGTTTTTTTACGTTTTAATGATCAGAACAACTACGCTACATCCATTCTATTTTTTTGAAATGGTCATTGCAGCATAGTTTATGAGAATTTTAGACTGTATTTTTTGTAGTGATCTTTCATGTATTGAGCCAAATCAAACTTCCAAGGAAGAGCTGGCACCGTTTGAGCACGTTTTAACGTTTCTAACTCATTCAGGATCATACTCACGATTCCGTCTTCTGTTTCACTTCCTAGCCATTCAAGTGCTTGGTTTTCTAGTGCTTGATACGCAACAGGATCAATTTTCTTTTTGCATGCAATCTGACGCACCAGGTCAATTCCCTTTAGGTGGTTAAGGTCAGATGAACCCTCATAATCTTTTTCAGTAAACTCTTCCGTTGAAAAGAACTTGTCCAACAAAGGTTTGGTTTCACGACACATCACCTTAAAGATACGTTTACTGTGGAAGCTCATCGTAGAGAGAAACTGTTCACGCGCTTCCTCTAATTCTTCGCCTGTCTTGCGATGGGCCAGATACGCATAGATCCCTTCTTCTTTCGCAATCATCATATACTGTGCTTCTGATTTTCGTTTCACTAAGCTCAAAACAAACTGCTGAAGATCACTTGGTAGTTGTTTGGTGTCTTTCCAATACTCAATGAGTGTCTCAATTGCATACGTGATATGTGTTTTGGATCGACCTTTTAGTATGTATAGCAAGTCATTAAGTAATTTACCGTCATAATCCAGTAGAAGTTCCTTTAAATCTAACGAATTCGCTTTATAGAGTAGATCGTCAATGAGCGTCGCAACCTTTTTATAGCGCTCAGGCTGCTTAAGAGGGATACGATAGTTTCCTTTATCATCTTGTACGATGAAGTTATCATGGATCTTCATATGGACCACATCGAACGCTCTGCCCCTCTTCTTAATGACCTCTTTCCCAGGGACACGTGTAAACAACGGTTTTCCTTCATATTGAATCGTCATTAATTGGTCAATGACTTTTCGTACATCGCTGTTTTCCTGTTTGTGTAGAAGTTGTTTCAAACCACTCTTGTAAAAATCGGTATGCTCTTGATCCAGTGATAGCTTATTATTAAACTTGCGAAAGAAACCCAACCCCTGTTTTGATTTTTGGAGTTGCAGTAACGCAATCAGGTACAACTTCCAATAATCAATGGATTGTGTTAGAAACGTTTCAGTGAAGACAATCGGATGCAAGATAACATAGCGCTCTAGCTTTCCGTTCTCTTGTTTAAAATGGTTTAATTGAATCGTAGATCGTCCCGTATACATATTTTCACGTACATCAATTAAGCCTTGAACTTCAAATTTTTTCAAGGAGTGCTTAAATTCACTGTAGGATATAGGAACAGCAAACAAATGGATGCGGCTTTTATATAAGTTGTGAATGGTCGTGTCACTAATACGCCCATTTGTATTACATACTGCGTGTAGAAAAATCATTGTGATGATGTCAGTACGTGTAACTTTGGATAAATAGCGCTCTCTAATTTTTCCGTTCTTTACAATTGTGAAAGTTTGGCCATCATTATAATACTTCTCTAAATTAAACAGGTTAATTAAGAATGAAGCAGAGACAGCTACACCATTATGTTGCATTTGTGTGATCTCATATTCTCTGTTAGACATTTCCTTTCCCCACTTCCGAGGTGTTAACGGTGGAAATATCTCGACTCACAATATAAAATTTGCTCTTTTCGTTGAACAAAAAGGAGTAATAAATTATTGCTAAACACGAACATCTACAGATCGTTAATTATTTCCAAGTGAAACACAAACCTTGCAACCTTATAACCTTTTTAGTAGCTAACACGCACATCCCAATGACTTTATCTCTCTAATTTGTATAATTTTCTCTCTATTCTCTCGTTATTGCTTTCTATATAGAAAACTGGTGAACTACCCGCCACTTAGCACCCTTACGGGTTGCTTGAAGTGGGGGCTTCCAAGATCGTAAGACCTTTTCTTTTATTGCATCTTCATCCACGCCTAAATGGTCGTGTCCGATGCCTTTCCTTCGCGGCGTTCCGACCGCTAGAAAAAATCGAGACAAATTATAACGTCATACCTTGTTCCTTCAAAACACGAATTCCATAGTGTTTGAGATTTAATCCGGCATTATAATCTCTATCGATTTTTGTGCAACACGTGTCATTTTGGCACACATACACACGATCAGAGAGCGAAAGGTTATCGTGGAGGTGTCCGCATTGACTGCACTGTTTACTTGAAGGGAAATAGCGATCCGCTAGGATGTAGTGTTTACCGTTTCTCTCTGCTTTGTACTGCAACATTGTGCGGAACATTCCAAAGCCATTATCGTGCACATTTTTCCCTAGTTTTCGCATTTGAGCAAGGTTCGTCAAATCAAGATCTTCTACCACAATCGCGTCGTACTCATTGGTTATCTGATAACTACGCTTGTGAAGGAAATCCTTTCGTTGATTTTTAGACTTCGCCAGTAATGCTTGATACGCGTTCATTTGTTTTTGATAGTTACGACTGTACTGAATCGCTCCATTCTCATCGAGAGGAGCTGCGTTTTTCTTACGAGCTAGGGACTTATTCATTCGACGTTGACGTTTCTCAATGAGTCGGTAATATCGACCGTAATTTGCTTTTCGACCTTCGCTATCCACATACAAGTCCGCTTGGCTATAGTCCAATCCAATTACTTTATCGGCAGAAACATTGTGTTTTTTCTCCACTTTTTCCGAAGGGAAATCGATGGAAAGGGACACCAAATAACGCTCACCTTCTCGTTGGATGGTGGCTTTTTTTAGGAGTCCTTCCGCAGGTAAGGGACGGTGTAGTTGAAGGGAAATTCCCTCAGGGAATTTGGGCACACGTAAAAAGACCGCTCCATTTTCGTGAATCACACGGATATTTTGATTGGTTTGGTTCGTGGTATAGCTGTGTTTGGCGTTCTTCTTCTGGTGAAACTGAGGCAATCCTTTTATATCACGAACCGAAGGAATGTATCCTTCCGTGTTCATTCGGTTTCGTGCCTTCTTTTTATACTGGATTGGTTTTCGCGCAAAGGTTTCATTATATTTTTGAACAGCAGCTTGAAAGCGTCTTTTGGCATCGTTGTATACAAATGAATCATTGGAACGATCTAAAAAGGCAAAACGACGCGTAAATTCTGTGTAATTTGGAACCTTATGGCGAATGAATCCACCTGCAAAGCCGGAGGCTTCTAATTCGGTGTAGAGATGGGCAACATATTCATTGTAGACTTTACGTTCACACCCAAACGCGCGATTTAAGCGTTCTTTCTGCTCGTCTGTAGGGAAAATCGCATATTGATACCCGAGCGTCACCCATCCTTGGGGTAATGTTTTTTTTGTGCCTTTTCGGTGTGGTGTTTCCATTTGAACATTCACGTCATTCACTCCTTTCTGTCAGGACTATCTTCCTATCTTACCAAAAAAAGAAAAAGAAAACAAGTACATATGTTCGTTTCAGACTTATACCTACCCACCATTCATCCCCCACCTACTCACTGGGCTTCGCCCTTATCGTCCCTTGAGGAAGGGGACTTCTGGTGGAAATCTGTTAAAATTACGAGTAAATACATTTTTTTTGTGTTTATTTATTTGCGCTTGTGTTTGTTTTTGTATGAGTTTCGTCTAACGTTATTGACAATTCCCATACTCGTCATATTATCAACATGATCGTCACACTCAATAAGCTTGGTGGTTTATTGAGACGCTGCGTTATTCCACGTGGTGGTGGGTGTAACGGAACGTGTACGGCTGTTGATGCGGGACGGATCGCTTGATTGGTCGTCAAGTTTTCCATTTTTTGTGCCTGTTATGAGGTTATGTATGATGCGGTATGTTATGGTTGAGGTTTGGTACCCTCTTCCACTCCTGGAATCTGTAAATCTCGTTAGTCGAGATTTTTTTTTGTCTTCCAACCACGAACCTACTAATTTTAAGAACAGCAAAAAACCATAGTCTCTAGTTACTTTCTACCATAAACGAAGTTGATTCGTGGCAAAAAGACAAATAAAGACAAGTTTTGTTAGTTAAAGATCATCATACCATATTTACCAATAAAAGTTTATTATGAAAAATATTGACAAAATACTAACAGTATGTTATTATTAGTCCACAATCTAATAATATACGTAATTCCCATAGTAGGGTTTTGCTTAGTTGTAAAAAGGCCTTCCATTCGTGGAAGGTTTTTTTACGTCTATTTTCGTGAAATCATACGTATTTTTGTGTACCTACTTCTCCCTATCCCATAGACATCTTTTCTATATTTTCAATTGCAGTTACTTCATTCCTACAGTATGATTCCTACATTAATAACTACTAAATTAATAGTTAAGCATAAATTACACCAAAAAAACCTGTATAATAACGATATAACGGACCAATAATGAGTATGATTTCTCGAAAGATTTAGTGGTAATTATGCACGTTAAAAAGGAGGTTGTGAAGCGTGGAGTTCTCTTCATTCTTGATAAGAGAAGTAATTGATCGGATATCAGCGCTACGTCTTTTATCAGTCTATGATTTAACGTTTAAGAGTGATAAAGACAGTGATTTAGAAAGTATTATCCTTCCTCTTTACCAAAAACATTATGAAAATAAAGATGTTCAGGAAACACTACGTTCCTTAAAAAAAGATTTTTTACGTCGAACGAAAAAACGATGGTTGGATAATGCTGTTCGAGACTATCAAAGGAAAGATCCTAAGAAAAACAAAGAATTAATTGGCGAGTATAAGGCTCTGTTACCTTATTACGAAACTAACGGAGAAGAGTTATTTCAAACCCAATTTAAAAATGTCGCGTCACCAGAGGACTTAATCAACAGCCGAATCAAGGTATTGGAAGACTGGTGTGAAGACGACAAAATGCTGATTACAGATTATCCATATATTAATCAGAAAACTAAAACGCAGAGAGAAAAAGCCATTTCAACAGACATTGCCATTTTAATCGGCTCAATTCTACTCGATCCAGCGTTTCAAAACAATCAGCATCAAAATATTATTGAGAGTCCCTTTTCAACTGTAGAAATTCCTTTTTTCTCAAATTCAAGGGCCAAATTAATCGTTGAGCAACCATTGCTAAAAAAAGGAGAAAAAGAATACTTCACTAGTCCGTACAACTCAGAAGATGGGACAGATTATGAATTGCTTATAGAAAAAGAGTACGCAGAGGAAACAGGTAACAAAGTTAATGACTTAGATCGCTCTGATTATAAATTGTTTTTAGAAATTATGAGTAAGCGAGATGAACTCTTTGCCACTCAGAAAGTGATTAACGTTAAAATTGGCGATTTAGTAAAAGCTATGTATAACACTGATAGCCAGCGCAATTACAAAAACATTGAAGAGCGCATCACTAAAATGAAACACTATAGCATGACTAAAATACAAGAGGACAAAAAGATTGCCTATGGTATCTTTGACTATGTGGATATCACCACCATGCCGAATGGTACGAGGATTGCAGAGATTCATGTAAATGAAGTGATTTACCGAGACTATATCCAACGCCAAACTGTTCGGATTTATAAAAATAAGGTAGAGAAGTTGAGCTTAGACGCAGCTTATCACTTATTGTTCATTATGCAAAAGGAGCGCTTGATCTGCTATGAAACAAACTCGTCTTATACAGTCGCTCGTGATTACCTTTATTTCTCAACCAAAATCCGCTTTAGAAAGCGACGTAAAAATGAAAACTTAGTTGAGATTGAAAAAGCCCTAGATGAACTTGTGGAACAAAAATTAGCGGTTGAATCCTACAAGCGATCCGGTCAGGTATTTCAAATTTCCTTTATACCTGTTGGTGAAAGTGAAGTACAAGATTTATTGTCTGGTGACTATGAATACGCGCCGCTATCGTTTTACCAGAATGTCAAAAGTGTTCTTGTTTAACTAGGAGCACAAAAAATACAATCCTAATTATGTACTAAAGTTGCGAATATCCCTATTTTATTAAGGGGTAGCGCAGCTTTTTTATTTCACTTTTGGAATTTGTGTTTATATGTGTCCTATATCTGCTTTTTTGTACTAAATCTCCGTGCAAAAGTGTCACTTCACTTGGAACCTGCTTCACAACAAGGTTTCCTCCTGCTTTTCAGAATATAAACCCTATCAAAATGTGAACAAAAAGTGTCAAAAAGGTATCAAATTTCGTATTTTTGTTCCGATTTTCCGTGCAAAAGTGTTTTTTGTACCGTTTGTCCGTGCAAAAGTGTCACTTTTATCAAAAATCCCCTCTTTCCACTGTTTTTAGACAAAAACATGCCAAATTCTCATTTTTAATTGTGAATTTTTTTTGCCCAAATTCACGTTTTTAACCTATTTTTGTACCGTTCTTCCGTGCGAAAGTGTCACTTTTACTCCCTTATAGACTATTCTTTGCATTTTTGTACCGTTCTTCCGTGCGAAAGTGTCACTTTGAGCTAAAAAAAACTCTTCTTTTTTCCTTTATATGTATATAAAAGTTAATTTTAGGATATTTCGTCGCTAAAAAAGCCTGATATACCAGGGCTTTTGCTAGATTAGTATGTTTTTTGTACCAAATCTCCGTGCAAAAGTGTCACCCCAATTGTGTCCGACTTAATCCCTTGGTACGTAAGGGTTTGTTGAAAAATTGCTCCATTTCTCCGTGCAAAAGTGTCATTTTACAGATGGCTATACTGTACCTATACTGTAAAAGTAGAAATGTACGGAAAGGAGGGGCATCATGATGAGCCTAGTCTTAAAAAGACATACACTAATCGCTAACAAACTGTTAGTAGCGCTTAGTGGCGTAAGTAGACAAACCAAACGAGACAATACATATTACTATGAACAGCATGCTATGGGGATCGCTAAGAACTTTTTAAACATTAAGTGGACAAAATCCTTAATCAAACAAGTTCTTGCTTATATGGCTAAATGTGATAGTCAGGGCCGTATTGCATTAATGTCCGAAGAAGAACTAGCAGCTACAATTGATTGCTCCGTTCGAACTGTTCAAAATAACAATAAAGCCCTTGAAGAGCACGATATCATTCAGTGGGATCGTTTATGGGGAGAATACATACAAGTTTCATTTGTAGGATACTTAGAAAACTTTTTAGACTTACATAAAAAAGATCAAGATGATGTCCCAGCTGATGCGGCTACTTCTATTGAATCTGTTTTGGACAAGTATCACTCTAAAAGTGGTTATACCTCTATTTCTGATGAAGTAATTTATGAGTTATTAAAAGTAGAGAATATTAATATGTTGCGTATTGCGCTTCGTGCCCTATATGCTTACGAGTCAGAAGTAAATGTTAAACGAGATACAGAAGCGCTGTTATCTTATACAGAGGTGAAAAATGTACTCCCCTCTTATATCGGGTATAAAGCAGCCATTAAAAAAATGGTAAATCGTCTTACATCTATTTTTCATGTGAATGTTCTGGAGAAAGATGATTGTGTCAAAGCATTGTTCGAAGAAAAACAACCTAGAAAGTCCACAATAGAAAAGATCAAAGATGGATTTATTCTCAGCTTCAATTTAGTTGGACCATTTAACAGTAAACGCCAAAAGCAATTGGAAAAAGTACAGGCAGAGCGCTTATTTGAAGGGTTTAAATCATTCTTTAAGCAATTTGGTGACTATTCGATTAAACGTACCGACATCCATGCGTTAGTACACGAATTTGGCTTAGACATGATGGAGCGTACAATTGATTCTTCCAAATCGTTCATAAAAGAATTGTTCTTGCACGAAGATCCATCGTCTTTAAGAAAGCTAGTTCATGAAATGGAGTCCAACTTATTCATGTATATGAAAAAAATTGCGAATGGGTATTACCAGGCAAAAATTAACGCTTTATAATACCCTTTTTTGTTATGCCGTTTTTTTGTTTTTATCCTATTTTTTCTTTTTTTATTGCAATACTTAGATTCGTTTAATTATCTTTCTTAGCTCAATCAAGCAAATTAATGATAATGAAAATCAATAATATGAAAAAAAACAAAAATTTAATGAAAAAATAATATTTTATGAAGTAAATAACCAATATTTATGTTAAAAAAATATAGTTCCGATAAAATAAAGATAGTGAATAACTTAAGTAATTATTGTGGAGAAAGTAATAGTTTTAGATTGTAAAAGTGGCCAAAGCGTCTGTTATATAAAGGTTTATTATCATATTGTTTTTTACAATTTCTTTAATAAGTTAAATTTCCTATTAATGTTCTTTTAATTTATATAAATGATTGTTAAAAAGGAGAAGCTTCTTTCTTTGATAATTTATTCAATAAAACAAAGAAAGAATTTTTTAAAAGGTGTTCTCTACAAAGGCCTTTAAAAATTCTTTCTCTATTAATTACTATTTAATTTCCTTAAATATTTATCTTACTGTGACTACTTAAAATTCTATCTTAAGTAAATATATTCTTTACCTTTAGGAAAAATATAAATACTTTCCTCCCACTTTAAATCATTTCCTCCCACTATTAGTAAGATTGGTTCTGGACAATTATAAGAATGAGAATTAGCAATAGATTTCATTTGTTTAATATCTTGATAACTTAGATTTGAACTACTATTTGGATGATAATGCCACTCTCCAATATAAAATTGTTTTTTGCGTTTCCATAATGTATCTAAATTTTTTTTAATTCCAGAAGTACCTCTATAAAACCATGTAGGTCCACTTCTTGAATCAGATGGTGCGCTTAATACTTTAGTGATAATCGCTAGATTAAACTTGTCTGTATAATATCCAATGAGGATACCACCAGTCTCATTGGGTGAAGACTGATGACATAACTTTTGGATGTACTTAATTAACTTTTTAGATATAGTAACTTTGTACAAAGCTTTAGAATCTTGAAAGGTTAAATTATTCATTAAATTTCACTTCTTCAATTAGTTCTAAGCCTGAAAAGACCCCATCAACTATCTTCTGTTCATAAACTTTGAATACGGAAATATCTTGTTCTTGAAAAATGCTCTCAAGATTCTTTACGGCAGTTGCTGCCATCATCCATATATCATCAACTCTAGCCGGAAACAAGGGGTGCCAACACCCCAATCCTTCTCTAGGTAATGAATAATCTTGATAATATGTTTGCTCTTTTATTAACCAAGGAAGAACCAATTTTTTAAAAGTTTGGTTTGGGAAACTAAAAGCAGTAGTACTAAAAAAGAATAATCGTTTACCCCCAAATCCTAAAGAAATGGATACGAACCTTTTCGGTTTGGACCAAGTATAGTCTTCTAGTTCATTTAAGACATCATCTTCACCTGTGCAGTCTAGGACCACATTATATCTCTCTAGATCTTTGCTATTATTAGTTAAATTGTATTTAATGTCGCCTTTAAGTGCCGTTACTTTGCTATGCAATGATGCACGATTAAGCCTATCAGCCAATGATTGTGCTTTATCTTTATTGATGTCGTCAATTAAAAGCGTGTGTCTAGTGATATTGCCCATTTCTAATAAATCGAAGTCCATAATACCTAATTTTTCAATACCCCCTCTTATTAATAATTCTCCTACAGAGGCTCCTAGAGAGCCTGCTCCTATCTGAATTATTTTTGAGTTGCATAAAGATTTAGGTAAGATCCCTCTACTCATTACTGACTCTTTTGACCAATTAAAAGAATGCATCCAATTAATTTTTCCACGTTCATTTACATAATGACTTAATTTTGTCGTCATACCTTTTTTTTCTTTTAATTTAGTTCTATTAAGAGTTTCTTTAATACTAAACAAAATAGGTATTTCTATCCCTTTCCAAAAAATTTCTGAATCTTGATCATTTAAATTTTTCTTTATGGGAAAACCAATTATTAAGATAGAAGCTAGTTTATTTTTATAAGTATTTTTTTTTTGTTAATGAGTTAATTTTCTTTTGTAAGTCAATTCCTTGATTAGCACACACGGCTGCTAGTTCTTCCCATGTGCATGGAGCCTGCCAAGGTTCTAAAAATGGCATCTCTTTTAAAAGAATCCATAATCCTAGCACTCTATTATTGTATTTGAAATTAGAAACATAGTTTCCCCAATTGATCTCTCTAAAACATTGGCCGTTAGGTTTCTTAAAAGCCCTGATTATACATGTACCAGGCAATATTACTGACAATTCTGCAATACCACACGTAACGTCAGTATAGTTCCAGTATTTAAATGACTGGTGATTTTCTAAAAAACCTAATTTTAGAGATGAAGACTGAGGAAAGTCAATTAACTCAAAGGGCTCGTCGCTTAGCGTGAGTGTATTTGATGAAGCTGCTATCAGCCAGTGTATCGCCCTTTCAAGATACCAATTTAAACGTTTATCTGCCTCGAACGGCTCGCTATTGGAAACGAAACGACCTAGTGTTCTAACATTTGTATCAAGACAAAGCATTCCTGAACGCCATGGAAATTCTTTACTTCCTTCCCCGTTATACATTTGATGTGGAAAAGTTTCATTAAAACAATTAACTTTTGAAGGGAAAACTCTAATATTACCTTTTGGATAGTCATCATCAATTAATATGTACCATTCAGTCTCTTTGGGTAAAATAGTAGATTCTATTTTATGTGAAAAGAAAGAACAATGAAGAACCCATTTTTTTATGGGTTCTTTCCACTCCAAATCGTTTAATAAAGTTATTTCTTCAATAAATTCTGTTGCTCTACGCCCTCTCAATAATGATTCACTAGGAACTACTTTAGTTGTCATCCAAATCTCCCGCCTGATACATGAGATGTAGGTGCTTCTCTTTTAGTAAAGGAGCTATTTTGAGTTTCATTTACGTATGATGGTGGTTCTGGAAATTTGGGACCGAATAAATCTCTCCATAAATTAATGCTAGCAACTTTATCTTTACAATCCAGCGCCTCTCTTGCCAATAAGGCGGCATCTGACACTAAACTATAGAAATCTTTATATTCTTCATCAGTAATACGTTTAAACACATCGTGTTCGGGAACTCCATGATCTGCTAAAACAGGTTTGGAGGGATAGTCTGAAACTATATTTTCTAAAGTTAAAGTGACTCCTTCTGCAACTGAAGTTATACCATCAGGACAACAGTTTCCAATAAAATGCTCTAATGGGTAGCCCTTTGGATATTTTGGATCAGGGTTTAATTTTTTCCACCATTTTAATGCTTTAACCACATTAACATAATGACTATTACAAGTAGCATTTTTATCCCAAGTCCACATAATTTGTGCTAAAGGGTCTGTTTTTTGCCATTCATTAACTTCACGATCAGGTATTAAGAGTGGTTCACTTTTCCATGCCGCCTCTTCTTTTGAATCTTCATTAGAAAAACTCCAAGACTTTGTAAGTGTCCAGTGATGTAATTCTTCCAAAGAATAATCTATAGATACACTTTCAGATTTTAAGAGTTCTGTTTGTACCTCTGATGGGGCTGATGTTATAACTAAATCTAATTCAACATAGCTCAGTTCAATGCCAATGGATCTCCCCTGCATCTTCCATTTTTTATCGTAATGCTTTTTTAAAAATGGAATGAATAAATCTAAAGCCTGTTGAGGTGTATATTGTTCTGAGTCTAAGTTGGTCACAACAATTACATCAACATCAGATTTATTGTTATTTTTTGGCCTTACAGCAGTAGCTCTACGATAACTTCCTTGTAAAAAGGTGGTTATAATATGGGGCGAAATGTTCTCATCTGCTAGCAACCTTTTTCTTAAAGTTTTATGGCCTTGTTTTAAATCATTAGTCTGATTTGATGTTAGCCTAATATTCTTTAAAAAATCCGAAAAATAAGATTTAACTTCCATGTAATCATTCCCCCATCTAAATTAAACAGTTATAATAATATTTTACCAAATAAAATTAAATTTTACTATTTTACAAAAATCAAACAGTTAGTACACGCAGTTTAGGATGAAATATTTTCATTTAATTCAGCACATTGTCCTTAACCTCTTTAGAGATACCTAATATTCCTTAAAAACATTGACCATTGCCTTCATGAAATATATTATAGTAAAGATGTTTTGTACATAATTAAGGAATAATAGTAAAAATATTCTAGATATTTTGTTGATATTATTTATATAACTTCTTTTACTGAGTTTTCAGTATGCTAGCCATATTAAATATTATAAAACTTGTTAATACTTAATTTACTAATCATTATTCTATAAATATAAGAAGTGAGTTTATATCATATTTCATTGAGATTTGTTAAAAAAACATTGAATAGATTTTTCAATTTAAGAGGTGGTTTAAGACAATGAGAGTAAAGAATGCTCAATTATACGAAGTATCAGAGAAAAATAATAATATAGCTGTTATATTCGTTCATGGATTGGGTGGACACCCTATTAAGACATGGAGAAAAAATGAGCTTTCAAAAAGCCTGCCCGAATTACTAAGAGATGATGTTGCTCTCAATGAGCTAGATTTCTATAGTTATGGTTATGTAACAGGAAAAACAACATCAAAGTACGACTTTACTGATGCAGCAGAATTGCTCTCTAGTGATATTCAAGCCCAGCTGAAAAATAAAGATATTGTCTTTGTAGCGCATAGTATGGGGGGCTTAATCGTTCAAAAATATATTATAAATCTTATTGAAAAATTTGACATGAATAACTTGAAGAAAGTTAAAGGAGCTGTATACCTGTCGGTTCCCTTTCAGGGCTCCAAGTGGGCTTCTATGTTTTCTAAAGTACTTGTTAATAAACAAATAAAGTCCATGAGGAAGGCTAATCCATTACTTGTGAAATTGGAGAATAGTTGGCAAAAATATTTCTTCCGTGGAGGTGATGAAAATTTACCAGATAATCTTAAGCATACAATACCTCAAATCGCTTTTCATGGAGCTCAAGATCAAGTTGTATCCAATGTTTCAGCATCACCCCTATATATTGGTGCGAAAATATATAAAGTTGATCAAAATCATAGAAGTATTTGTAAAGTTGACGAAAAAAGTTCAGTGTTCAAAAGTATCAAAAATTTTTTGGCTGACGTAAAAAAAACTTCGGAACCTGAAGCTATGATTCTTCATGTTCATGGATATGAGAAGCAAGAATACCCTATTCAGCCTGATGTTGAACTAGACTGGACCAAGTATTTTGATAGTTCGGCTAAACCAAGAGTACTCCCCAAGTTAGATGAATGGAGTACCAAATTGAGTCCTCAATTAAAGTTGGCTACAGAAACTTGGTCACAGAACTGGGTTAAAAAAGGTGGGCGTGTTCGTATATACGCCAAACTTTGTCTACCAGGAGGACTTTTAATCGGTAACAGATTTAGTCGAACTAAAGGAGCGATCGTCGAGGTTGAACATTATAATCAAATGTGGTCCTCTGAGAAAGTGGATAAAACTTTTAAAGCTATTACTAAGCGCACACCAGGCAATAATAGTCAAAGTAAAAGAGCCATTATTGTTTTAAGTGTTACAAGCAATATTCAGCCACAAGTAGAAAAGTATCTTGAAAAAGTTAATGAAGACTATTGTTTATTAGTTAATATCTCTCCACCCAATGGAGCTGATCAAGAAAGCATTAAAAATAATGAGGAAGCTGTAGCGTATGCTAAGGGTGTAAAGGCTGTAGCTGATGATTTAAACAGACAAGGGATTGAAGAGGTCTACTTATTCTTAAATTGTCCTTTTAGCGTTGCTGTATTTGTCGGTCATCATCTGACTGCCACTTGCCATATTCAAGTGTTCGATTACGCTGTACCTGATTACACACTATCTTGTCGATTGTAATAATAAATTACAATTAAATAAAAGAGACGTGGATTTGTACCACGTCTCTTTTTATTTAACTGTGAAGCTTTGGCTTAGATAGAATAAGACTTAAATTTACGCTGTAATGCAAACTTCTAAACCTCAAATATAAAAGCGGTTTACTCGTAAAAATATGCTTTTTATCCGTTTATCCGTATATATGTGTTTTGTAGTAGGTTTTATATGATTTGCTGTTGTCTTCCATACGTTTGATGATATATTTCTTAAGTTTTTTACTAAATACTACCTTATTATTAATAAACTGGAACAGTGTATCCATTTTATGTTGCGATTTCCCATCGATTTATTAAAAATGGTCTAAAATCATAGAAATTATTGCATATAGCATTCCGAATATAGGGAAGATAATCCACCAAGGCCATTTATAATACTTTTCTCCAGATTCTTTTATGATAATTTTTTCTTGCAAGGACTTGTCCCCTTTAATTAATTCATCTAACGAAATCTTGTATAAATCACTTAATTTAATCAAATTATCCAGATCAGGATAACAATTTCCGTTCTCCCATTTAGAAATGGATTGTCTAGAGATATTTAAAACTTTTGCTACATCTTCTTGAGAAAAATGATGTTCCTCTCTTTTTGCTTTCAAATTATAAGATAAATCCATGAATCAGCCCACCTAATAAGTTTTATAGTCTAAATATATTTGAAATACTGCGAATTAACGAGCATACGTTGGTTTCCAAGGACGCAACCATCAGTTGCACTTCAGAAAATATAAGTGTAATACTAGTTATAGCCTTAAAATCACAGATTATGATTAGCGTCTACAGACGATGAAAAAGAATGTTACTTATTCAAATATTCAAACGTGACTATAAACTATCACATCATATTATTGCTATGTTCAGGAGACAATAAGGGAGAAATATCAGTTGAATACAAATGAAAAAACACTCTTAGAGGACTGCTCTAAAAGCGTTCTTTTCATTCGTATAAAAAGCACTTAGTCTGTAGTAGTTACATATGTGTGTAGAAAGCTAGTCCAGCTGCTACGACGATTCCTAAACATAATAACCCATTAACAGCTTTATCAACCTTAGTCACGTTTTCCTTTTTCATTGGAAGAAACATATTGATCACCCCAGAATATTGTCTTTTGGGATATTATAACATATATTACATTTTTCGTTACTATTTATTCGAATATTTTTTTAATTCGTCTTCATAATGTTCTTCTACGTATTCCTCTACGAACAGATCGCGTTTCGTTATATCTTCTTCTTTTCGAAAGATCCCCACTTTTACATAGCGCTCATTTTGAGGTTTTTCTAACCAAAGGCGAAGTGCCTTCTGTCGTAACTTGCTTTCAACTCTTCTAGCTACAGCTCGATCATTAATTCTCTTTTCTCTAGCTATAATTTCTTGCTCTTTTGTTGGAGCTACTTCTTCTATTCCAGTTAATAAGTTTTGATTTGCTACTTCAATTGTTTTAAGCTGCTGGATCATTAATGTCAATTGCTCTTGATGAGGCTCCATTGCGCTTTTAATGATTTGTGGAATCTCCTCTTTAAGTAATAAGGATTCTTCTTGCACAATTTCTTTAGCCATTTCCGTAAATAACATTTTGACAGCATCAATATCTACAATTTCATTTGAGGCCATATTTTCGAGTTCTTCTATAGGAAACGGTCTCAGATCAAATCGTTCTGCTAATTGGTCTTGTATCACACGCATAGGCAGCCCTTCTTCACGTCCCCTACGTATGAAATTACCAATTTGAAGGTCTAAATCGTCATATACCTTCTCACCAGTTGCGTCTCTCATAATATAATGGATCTTTTTAGCCTCTAATTGCTTAAACCAATTATCTGTTGTGGTAAAGTGTTTCCCTAATTGCTTAGAGAACTCGGAGATTTTCCAAAAGTTATTACCTTCCAAAGTTACCCCTCCTCTTATTAGTGGTAAATTATCGATATATATGTAAACTATAATCTACTATTAATTCTAATTACTATTATCTTATATGTTATAGATGGATTGCAATTACTTCATATGTATTAGTTTGATTTATTTTTTGGTGGAGTGAATATGCATTATCTTCTTTTAATTGTATATCAGTAATATATTATTGATAATCTACCAGTTGTCTATCTCGGATTATGACTAAAATAACGTTATCGCTAGTTTAGTTTTGGACAATTGTTTGTAATTTATAGATGGTATAGGTGTTATCAGTGGATTAGCGTTTTGTGGATTATTTCACTTTATCGCTAAGTTAACATTACCGCTAGTTTAGTTTTGTTCTACTTAATATAAATTCAATATATAATTAATATAAAACGAATATATATTGAATTTATATTTCAAATTATATTGAATATATTATGTATTGATGTTCGATATAATTTGAATAATTTATGAATGATGTTGAATATAGACAAAATATTCCTCTTGTGGTATATTGCTTTTATGAAATTAAACTTATTTGTGGAAGTAGGGGGATTATTATATGAAATTACAAGCTAAAGTAACAAACGATAATGGGAATAGTGAACAAGCACTTATTATTAATGATGAGTTAATTCGTCAACCTAATACATACGCGTTGGAACTTGCTTACAAACGAGTAGGTGACAAATCTATTGAAGAATTAGTAGAAAACTTATATGAAAATCTATTTGTTTCAATTCAATCACCAGCTCTAGATTTTCCTGGTCAATACTACATCGGAAAAGCAGCGATTGATAAAGGAACTACTAAACAAAATATGAATGCTGGTAAAGAATATAAAGCAGACTCGGCTATTCCGGTTGTTAATACGATTGGAAATATTGCAGCATGGGCGGTTAAAACGAGCTTTAACAAGAAGGGTAAACTAGCAAAAGATCTTGAGGTTACGGTTGATATGACAACAGCGTTGCCTGTCACTGAATATAAACTTGGGTCTAAGCACAACAAAGAGTTTGAAAACAAATTCATGGAGGGGACACATACGGCGGTTGTTTTCTTAGGAGAAGAAAAAGTAAACGTCAAGATCAACTTTGACTTTGTTAAGGTTCTACCTGAGGGCACCGCAGTCCTTTTTTATCTTAACCACCTTAGTAAGAACCATGAAGTATTGCAAGACTTTGCGAAGAAATATGATATTAAACCAATCGATGGGAAGTATTTTCAAGATAAGCGCTTATTGCATGTAGATATCGGAGACGGTACAACAGAGCTTCCTATTACCCGTCATATGGCATTTGATGAAGATAAAGCAGAAGGGTTAAATATGGGGATTGCTCACGCTATCGTGCAAGCAATGAACCTATTTACATCTCAAGAAACAGGATATGCAGGCTTGAATCGCCAAAAGTTTAGTGAATACCTAAAAGACGCTGAAAATCATTCATACGAAGCACCTAAAGCTCACAGTTATATGCAAATTGCCTTACAACCTGTTATTTCAGAAATTATTAACAAAATTAAAGAGCAACTAGATAAGGCATACAATGAAATCGATGTTGTCGTTGTCTACGGTGGTGGATCTATCTTAATGAAAGACTTGATGGAACCTTTACTTGAAAAAGAGCTTGGACGACGCAAAGGTGGACAGATCAAGTTATTCTGGGTACCAAAAGCATATGCACCATTAATGAACGTAGAGGGTATGGATGCATTCATGAAACTAGGCATGTTTGATCGTGTAAAAGAAGCAGTGTTGGCATCTAACTAATCATATTGAAAGAAGTCGTGCTAAGTCCCGCACGACTTCTGACTATGTAGAGGAGGCGATGGATAAGTGGCAAGGAAACCTCAGAAGAAAAATGCAGGCAGTCAGGTTATTTTTACACTAGATGATAACCAAGTTGTATTAGATTATATCAATGGACAATCAAATATTTCAGAAGGTATACGTTTTGCGATTGAATATTTTGTGCAACAACAGGGTTCGTTTGATATTCAGAGCCGCGTTCCCATGAGAAGGGATATAAGCAACCCCGCACAATATTTAGGTGCTAAAGAGGCAGTTACTCCTAGCGGACACGGTAATGTGAATCAATTCAAAACACATTCTCCGGATGAGTATGAACAAAAGGATGCTCTTGAAAATGCTTATTTAGAAAGTGAACCATTAGTAAAAGCAGAATCGTTAACAACTACTCCTGAACGTAACGTATCACGTAACATTGAACAAAGTAGTCAACATGAATATCCATTAGTTGATGAAGATAATAATGAGGATGTTGACATGGAGGAAGTTGTTTCAGAAGAACCAGATGAAGTTGTAATTGGTTCACGGCAGCATTCAGTTGAGAAACCAAAGAGCGTTCCTTATAAAAATATTGAAGATGAAAAGGAACATGAAGATAGTGTAATTGGCAACCGTAATAAAACTAGTGAGAAGAGTAAAGATGATCTCGGAGATGCAGGTTGGCTTCTCGGTTAATAACAAAAAGGATGCAACTTGTTTAATCACAAGTTGCATCCTTTTTTTACCTTAACAGCAGTTAGTAAAAGTACTGATTCTAAGACACTATAAATTTGCTTGGCCCACAGGTAACTTTAAGTTGATTACTTCTTGTAAATAGTGCAAACGTGGTAAGGGCATATATTTAATGGGAAAAGCTTTTGAAAGGCAATACATAGGTTCCTAAATGTTAAGATCCTACTCCGAAAAAATTGTATTGCTTCTAGCACGGTAGCATGAAATAGGGGAAGAACTAATGGCGTATTGTGGCTACGTGGATACATTGCTGATGATCTACATGTTTGGCAGCCTAATGACCACTTTATCTTTGTCAAAAAGAATACTTCTATAGAATATGAAATAAAGCAAAACTTACTTATCATTAATGGGTTCTGTTTTGAGGTGCAGGCAGGATCAATCTAATATCAAATTAACTACGAAAAATAGTTGATGAATAACAATCCACCAGCTACTTTTCATTGAACCTTTCAGGTGCCCAAGTTGCAATTTCATCCCCAGGAACTGAAACTACAAGCCAATCATCAAATTGAACTCCTGCTTGCCAAGATTCATATTTGTCGTGAAAGCCATTCACAAAAAGTGTGCAACCATTTTCTAATATTATAAACAGATGTGGGGTTGTTTCTCCTAGTTGTATATTTATAACTTTTTGCCTTCTAATTTTATAAATCATACTGTACTCTTCATCCTCGGAGTAATCTTCAATTTCATCCTCATTTGAAGGGTATTTTTCGGGTGGTTTATCAAATAAACACCATTTTGATTCGATGTTGAGATATAGTTGTCCACCAAAGTCATCTGAACCTTCGAAATTTGTAAAATAAATCTTCGTTACCGCTGGAGAAATACCAAACTGCATTCCATCAACTTGTGACCCTAGGAAGAGATGTTTCAATGTCTTTTCTGCAAAAAATTTGTCATCACTGTTCATTTAGCATCATCCTTCTATTTGAAATACTCACCTTATTTCACCGACTATTTTACATCTATTCTCAATGAATAACAACTATTGTCAGACTTGAAAAACCTTGATTTATCAATGGAAATAAAAGCATGAAATCTGATATTAATTCACGCTACGAACATACCATGATTTGTTATTTTGTGCTCTGAATCGAAATTCATTAACTTTTAATTAAAGGTTTTTTATTCGAATCAATTCAGTTAAAAGACAAGCTCAGATAATGAATTCTTAGCTTTATTCCTCTAAAAAATTTAAAATATTAACAACAGCATCCTGCAGCTCACCACGTCTAAATTTCTCCACAAAGTCTATATAAATGATTTCTAAGACTTTTTCCAATGTGAAAGGATGATCAGGATATATCTCAGCCAGATCCGCTAACACGACTTCACCTCTTAATGCATATTTCTTAGAAAGGTACACTTTTAAAGTCACATAATCATCATCCTCTAGATCATACGTAGAAGTGCCTCTCTGATCATTTATAATCAGCTTTTCAGGTGTATTGTATGGGATGATTTCGAGACGTCTAGGCTTTTGAACATTATAAATACGATCATAGCGCTCCATAAGCAGCTGATAGACCCGTTTTAAGTCAGGCTTCTTTATAATGTACATAACAAAGTCGTGATATAAAATCTTGATTAAATCACCGTTGGTAAACTTTTCACCGCTTAACTCTTGGATATCATCACAAAAGGTTTCACCGCGTAGATAAACGGAATACGGGATATCAATACGGAAACGCACATCAAATTTTTGAGAGAGAAGGTTGACTGCTTTAATAAATGTACCAGTATTTCCGCTATTTGAATGAAAAGAAGACCCCAATAAATTAGCTTTGCTATAAGACCTCATTTTAAACCCCCTCAGCTTTTAACATACCCATTAGGATTCTATGTGTGGCTTGGCGTATGCTCCGCTGATCCCATTCTAGCTGCTTATCAAATATAAGTTTATACATCTCTTGCGAAACCTTCACATGCACCACATCATCGTAATTAACGTAATGACTAGGTGGGAAATTGACGCCTGCTTTAAGGCCTTTTTCAACTAAATGCGTACAGTACTGGGTAACGGAATCATACTCGAACGATTCCGACTTTATATAAGACTTGATAGCGTCTGATACAGGCACACGAATATCATGTTTCTTATCATTTCTTCTTTTTCTTGGTTGATCTATTTTGGCTGTTTTCCGAACATTGTTAGTGGATTGTTGATCGGTGGAAGAAGACTTCTGCTTCTGGAACATCGGATTAATACTTTTCATAATGATCCTCTCTTTCTTCTTTTTTGTGAAAATATGAGATTAAGTTTGGGTCAGTTGGTTAGTTGGTTAAGATAATACAAGATATGTGAGAAGGAGGGAGGTTATGTGTATAAATAACATGAAAAGTGGGCACAATTACAAATACATATATTTAGTACGTAAGGAGGTAAAATTGTTATGAAAAAAGAGAATAGCAAAAAGGAAAATGTGATTTCTAAAAAAGATGCTCTGAATTTAATCTTAAAATCGAAGAAGATAAAAGGTATAAAAGTACGATAAAATACCAACCTAATTGTTGGTATTTTTTACTTTGTTTTGTTCTTTTTATTAATTTAAATAATAAATGAATATATATTTAATATAAGTTTATATATAATATGAATAGTAATTATAATAATAATTTAAATTACTATTATAATTACTATTCATAGTTTTAAAGAGTGGGGATTGTGACGTTCCTATCGCAATGATGGTGAGTGTGAAGTGGTGAATATGTCGCAAATAGTGAGAAATAAAGGAACCAAAATGATAGAGTATTTCCAAATGAGAATAGTGAATTGAGAATAGTTAAGTGTGAATACCCAAATGAGAAGTTTGAAGCTTCTCATTTGGGTATGTAGCACACTGAGAATAATTAAACCCTTGTGCCCCAAGGGCTTCAGGGGGTGTTAGAAGCCCGAATAACAGTCTAAATAGAATCCCTTTTTTGAGTAAATTTCATCATCAAAAACCCTTTGGTCAAAAATTGAAAATATCGCAAAATTACCTGTTAGGAAATATTCATTTTCGGGAGATTTACAACCTAATATTTCATAAAAAAGAATTATATGGTATAGTGTGGACATAATTAAATTTAAAACCAATGGGAAGACCCCAAAATCAAAGAGAAGGTACATGCCTTTTCTGATTTTGGGGTCTTTTGTTTTGGAGAAAGGGATGAAAAAGTGAGTACGAAGGTAAAAAGGAAATTCTTTACGTTAGGTATTAATCGACGTGGAATTAATCTATCTCAAGCAGAGTTGGATATATTATTGTTTCTCTACGAACATCGAACATTAACAGCACCTCAAATGTATCGTATTCTGGCGAACAAGGAACCTAGTATGAAGTTTCCAACTTTTAGACGTCGATTATCGCAGAAATACATCAAATACGATGTAGTAGCAGCCGAACAGTATTCATTGGGACAGAAAGGGTTTAATTTTAACTACTACCGCATTAGTCACACAGGGTTAGATATTTTAATGAGCGAGGGATTGCTCACGGAAGATAAGCATCGATATCAAATGAAACGATTGGCAACGATGAAACATGTGGATCACTACCTCACCATACAAGAAGTGGTGACAAGTATCATCGCAAAGGGACTTGAACATGATAAACCGTTACGATCCATTCGTCCATTAGAGTATCTAGGGAATGATCAAATCTCTTCTAAGGATACGGTAGTACCAGATTGGGTGATTGGTTATAACGACACCTATTTAATGATTGAGTTGGATATGGGGACAGAGCAATTAAGCCTCGTAGACGAAAAGATACTGAAGTATAAACAAGAAGCGCTTCAAAATCCTGATAAAACGTATAAGGTATTGGTTGTAGAATTAGATGAATCGATGAACTTGCGCTTTGTACCAAGCAATCGTGAACGCCGGGTGGGTAATATGAAACAAAAGCTGATGTATTCGAAAGCGCTAGGTGTAGAAAACCTTGACGTGTATGTTATGCCGCTTTACCGTGCCTATGAGTTAGGTTACAAGTTGTTGATGGGTGACCGCCCTTATACAAAAGCATTTATAGAAGGAGACATGCAACATCTTCTAAAGAATCTCAATGCAAACAGTATCTTTGGTTTTACACTTGAACCTATTATGGATGAGTTTGTGTACATTCCATCGCCTAACTATCCAGTACGAGCTGATATGGTCTGTCATTTAGTAAACGAAGCCGGTCATTATATTGAAACCATCATGTTCCTGTTTATCGAAGAGGGATCAGTGGAGAGTATGGCAACCTTAGATTTACTAAATGAATACGTAAAAAAAGGTCTTACACAAGTTCCGATTCAGCGCATTATTGCGATTTACGAAAATGAAGAGGAAATGAACGGCGATATTATTGGGATTGATTATAAGAATGTGTATTTCGGCAATAGTGCTAGTTATGGCTATACAGGACAGGAGCCTACATTTTATAGGTTAGTCTCTCCATATCGAAAAGAAGGGAGGGCTTTGCTTGAATGGAAGTATTAAGAAATACCTCCCTATTGGTATTAGTCATGTATCGCTGATAGCTAGTGTGTTCTTCCTTATCAAGTACGCAGCCAATTACTTTTTCGTGGTACTGAATCAAATTAAACAAGAGGATTTATCGTTTCCTTTACTAGGTGATCCCCTTCATCCGACCTTGATTGGTATGGCGCTTACTACTATCTTCATGATTGGATCGTGGTTGTTTTCGACGAAGGTAGCTTTTTATAAGAAGACGTCGCCAAAAGCCGTCTATTTCTTAACGGTATTTATGGCCGTTGCCTTTCACTTCTTATGGTATGCAACGGCACCTGTCTATCGTACAGTAATTCCATACTTGGAGGATCTAGCGAGTAAAGCATCCATTGGTAAGTTATCATTTGAGGCAGTGTTACTACAGAATACCGATCAGCTTATGACGATTCTTATCCTCTTACCAGGTATCATCGGTGCTTTTATCCTTCTATGGATGGGTGGATTAGTAACGCGAGATCAAAAAGAGATTATGGAGCGCTTTGCGGAATATGAATTTGTGTCTGCTAAACTACAAAAATTCGTCAAAGTCGAATCTCAAGCGGATCAACTGCCGGATGTAGTGTTAGGGCCTGATTCGAAGACAAAGGAACAAGTCATTATCCCAGGGCAAGACCGAACATTAAATGGGATTATTGTAGGGAGTATCGGGACAGGTAAAACAGCGGCGCTAGTTTTACCCCTTATTAATCAGGATTTACACTGGATGGCTAAATTCATCAATGATTATCCAGAGCTATCTAAACGAGAGGATTTTCATACGGAAGAGGTAAAGGGACGTTATTTGAATGGAATTACCGTCATCGAGCCATCAAATGACCTTTGCCAAAAGGCATACAAGCTTGTACAGGCTCATAACATTCCCACAGAGAGTGTGTTCTATATTGATCCAACGAATAAAGACACCCCCTGTATTAATCCATTAGAGGGACCGGTTGAAAGGGTAGCTGAATCCCTTGCTATGGTGGTAGAAGGGTTAGGGGACGGAGCGCGTGACTTCTTCGGTCAATCACAACGTAACCATTTAAAGTATTATGTGTATCTCTTGAAGCTGTATGACCCAGAAAACGAACCAACCTTCGATATGTTGATCGACATGTACAATGATGCACAACTAGTCCGACACATGCACGTTCAATTAAAAGCGCTGATTCCTGCTGATTGGGAAACGTACACAGATCGTGACGAGCGCAATCACTGGCACATCGTAAAAGGAGTCGATGATTGGTTTGAAATGAATCATTTACCGCAGGCAGATCGTGCAGGGAATGTAGAGAAAATTAAAGACGGGAAGTATCGTGGAGAAGTGAAGTACTACGATGCGGAAGCCGAGTATGTAAAAGGACTACGTAACATTCTGAATGACCTTGCAGCCAATAAGTTGATTCGCCGTGTGTTATTTGGTAAATCCAATTTTAGTATGGATGCGCACTTGGAGAATGGAGGCGTACTCCTTGTGAATACAGCAAAAGGGGAAATGCAGAACCTGAGTAACGTATTTGGGAAGATTGTTTTATTATCTGTACAAAACGCAGTCTTTCGCCGTACACCAGCGTCCTCGACATACCATGCCATCTACTGCGATGAGTTTCCCGATTATGTCTATCAGTCGTTTCGTGAGTTCCCAGCGCAAAGCCGTAAGTATAAGGCTATTATTACCGTGGTTACCCAAACGATCGCACAGCTTGCGGATCACTATGGGGAGTACTACATGCATACTCTTTTAACCACCTTACGTAACAAAATGGTTTACGCAGACGTCTCAGAATTTGATGCCAATGTATTTTCGCGCTTATTCCATGAGAATAGTCGCTTTGAGGAATCAACGTCGGAACAATCTGTATCACCGATGCAGGATAACCCTATGACGCGTATGGGTAGCTCCTATAAGCAAACAAGAGAAGCGATTATGAGCCCAGACGATATTTTGGCTCAACGTGAGTTCCAATGTGCCGTAAAGATCGTGAAGAAGAATCGATCGATGCCAGTTAAACAGATCGATGCGAACTTCGTACCGAAAGAAGAATTTAAGAAAGCGATTATCCAAGTAGATGATGAACGAGCCGTCTACTGGCTAGAACGACGTCGTGAGCTTCTACAGCAGGGTACGGTGGAATTAGTAGGGGAAACAGTGGAAGAGTCAACAGAGCGTGAACAAGCGCTTCTGGAGCAGTTCCAAGAAGAACGCAAATTGACTTTACAGCAGGCAGGGCTTGATCCTGTTATTGTGGAAGCAAATACGTCGCGTCAACCAGCAAGGCAGCCGAGAAAGGAAATTCGGTTTAAGCCTATAGATCGACCAGTTGAAAAGCGTGTTGAAACGGCCGCTCCTTCCATTCAATCATCGAGAGACGTCTCCATTCATAATCAAGACGTCTCTGTACCGAGAGTGGAAGATCGTAAGCCACAACAAGAACCAAGGCAAGAAGAAAAGCGAGAGTTTCCGCAAACAATACAGGTCGAGAAAGCGCCTGTTATAGCTGAACGGGTGGAGGAAGATGAAAAAGATGTTGTTTCACACATACCGCCAGACAAACCAAACACCTTTACGAACAGTGATACACAAGGAGACGTCTCACCTGTGAACACTTCACAAGACGTCTTGGAATTTAATGATGATCTATTGTGGATGGAGTCCATTAAGACACCTGTCATCGAGGAAACAAATCCGATACCTGAAGACATGACAGCGAAGGGTGAACCCGCTTCACAGGAAAAGGGAGATTCTACATCGATTACGAAAGATCAAGAAGACTTATTAGATGAACTTATGACAGAATTAACGTAACATCATTCTGATAAAAGTATTTGTTGGGTATAAAGGCTTGTGTATTTGTGTTTTTTTTACTTTTTTTGTTTGTGAAGTAGTTGTATTATCATAGTTTTTCAGATAAAATGGCAATTAAGGTAATCTATGTAAAACAAATTCAATACTCAATGGACACCCCAAATAGACGTATAGGCAACCCCTATGCTCTGTTTGGGGTGTTTTTTATTTTCTAAAGGGGGATTTTCGCGTGGAAAAGACATGGAATGAAGAAAATTTACAATCGTTAGCCGAAGCAAGACGTACCAATCAGATTTTAACGGCAGTAGTGTATGGGGTACAAACAATGAAGTTACCCATCACTGAAAACGGAAAGGTCATCAGTCGTGAAGTGGAAACAGCCATCTTCATGTTACCTGGTGGTGTAACAGCTTACTGCCCAGTCAACGAGTTCTCAGATTATGAATATCGAAGCCTAGCGGGTTTTGCAGGTACCAAGCAACAGGTACTCATTGACCGATTAGACTTGGATCATCAAATTGCTATGGTGTCGGTTAAGAAGGCGGACGAACTGCTTGCACAGAAGTTGTGGAATGAAATGAAGTATCTACAAGATAATGAGCAGCTGACTACAAAGGTATATGACGCAACCATCGTCGGATTTAATGAGAAGAACGAACATATTCACTTAAAAATGAACGGAGCACGTGCCTTCATGGTACGTAATGACTGGGATCATGGCCGTGTCCGTGATTTAGGGGAACAATTCGACCGCGGGGAACATGTTGAAGTAAAAGTGGTGCGCTTTGATGAAGAGCGTCAAATGATTCAAGTGTCACGTAAAGCAACGATTGACGATCCATTTGCCAAGTTAGATGAATTAGCGAAGATGGATACGATTGCAGGAGTAATTGATTCAGTGCATCCGATTCATGGGATTTTCGTCAAACTAAGCAATGGGCTTGTGGTTAAAGGAATGAAGCCTCGTGATTTAGCAGAACCAACGGTGGGGGAAGTCGTAACATGCAAAGTACGTGAGATTAACCGTGAACAACGAAGAGCCAAAGTCGTTATTGTCGCGTACCCTCGTGGTAAAAAGAAGCGCAAGGATATTACAGATTTCCTTTTTAGCTGATGATAAACGAACCGACAGTTTTAAACGAAGAACAGTTATCTCACGGCAGCCTAACGGGGGAGGTTCCATTTTGGGACCATCCTTTCGTGAAAGGCTATATGAAACGACCCACCGACTATCAATTCTTTACCACAGTGGAACAAGCGCTATCTCTCTATAAGCGTCAGCGCATTGATGATAGAGATATCATGTTATTAAAGGTACTAGGCGACGCCATATGCGCCAATGAAGACCAATTAAGGCGTTACCTTTCATCTCAGATGTCACGATCAGAGGTATCAAAAAGACTCGATAAATTTCGTAAGTTATCCCTAGCGGATCGTTGGCATGTACGATTGAAGGATGATGAATATGAAGATGTTAAACCACCAGCCCCTTATACGTTAGGAATCGCAGGGAATAAGTTGTTGAAGTATTTCTATCCAGAAAAATTCTACCTTGATCCGAACCAATGGGACAAACTAGGCGTATACGGGTTACAGCGCTATGTAGCCGTTAATGAGCTTCGTTGTTCCTTAGTTGAGAGTCATGTAGTAAAGGAATGGGAATTCAAAGCAGAAATCAAAGGGTTTTCTCGCGCAAAGAGACCGTTTGCCGTTGCCAATGTGAAGTCACCAAAAGGTCTTCTTACCTTTATTGTGGAGCGTATTCATCGTGGACAAGACTTCCTCTCTTACTTGAAAGAGCGACTCAATGAGTGGAAAATCATCTTTGAAAAGACGAATCAGTTCCGGTTTTATGAGATGGAAGAGGGTGTACCGATTGTCGTCTTGCATGTATCGACGTATAGTTTAGCCGAGCATTTACAATATGAGCTGTTACTAGATACCTTTCCGTTCACCATTTGGCTTTGCGTGGATGAATTTATGCCAGAGGGAATTGAACGTAGCTTTGTCATTCCACGGAGTGATGGGTTACATCGAACCGCGCTAAACTTCTTAAAGAAAAATGACTAGGAGAGGAGGAATGAACGCTTGAGAAGCTATATAGAAGATGTGAGTTATGAGGACTTGTCCGGTTTAGCTTTGCTTCAACGTTATCGTCCTCTCTTAGAATTACTTAAGCACGATACAGCGACCTTTGCACATTCTGTACGTGTGGCTGAATGGTTAAAGCGATTAGGAATGAAGCAAGGAATGCACCAGGTGCAACAGCAGGAGCTATTTGATTTAGGGTTGTTGCATGATGTAGGGAAACTGCTTATTCCGTCTACAATTCTCAATAAGACCGCCTCTTTAAGCGATGGTGAATGGGTACAGGTCAAGGATCATCCTCTCAATGGGTATCGTATCTTGCAAAATGGCTCATACAGTACCGCTATTCGTATGGCCATTCTGCAACATCACGAGAATTTAGATGGTTCTGGCTATCCAGCAGGGGTGAAAGGGAACATGATTACGCACTATGCTCGTATGCTTCGTATTGTAGACAGCTATGACGCGATGACCACAATCCGAACGTACAAAGAAGTATTGAGCGAGGAAGAAGCGCTTGAGGAACTGGAACACAAAGCGGGTGTTTATTTCGATCAAGATCTTGTAGGTGTGTTTCATGAAATGGTGAGAGGTTGCTCTTAATAGAGAGCAATCTTTTTTTGTGCCAATGTACCTATTTATATGTTTCAGATGGTAAAATGGAATAGATTCTTTATCCGTATAGAGAACTAAAGTATCGGGGGAACCTATGACTCTTCTTGAACATGTTATTAATACTCATAGCTTAAACGTACTTAATCAAACCAGTCATCAGGAAGGGCAAGAATCTATTCGGTTTCAAGTGAAGGAGGATTTCGCAGAACATGTAAAAGCGAAATTCACTAAAATGTCATTTGAGCAATATGTCCATCACATACAGTCTATGGCTGCTCATGCCAATAGATACAACTCAAACCCAGAAGGCGTTCAACAACGTTTTGTTTTTAAGGATGAAAGCACATTGGAGTTTGAATTAACAGGATCTAGTTATATGCTTGCTGTATTTATAGCCAATTTGTTTGTTTAAAAATAAAATGTAACGAGATATAAACGTCTATACGGATAGTTGAATTAGAGTAAAAGGATAGTTGACTTAATTCGTCATATTTGGTATTATTTACTTACCCTAAATGGTGTTTTAGTGGAAATAAAACACCCTTTCAATAAGTTTGAACGAGTACGCTCTTGTAGCGTACTCACCAAATGACAATTTAAATTAACGGGACGACCCCGAATAATGGCAGATTAGCCCAGCTAATCCTGTTTTTATTCGGGGTCTTTTTGTTTGTCCGAAGGAGGGGAATGGATGAAGAAAATCCTAATCGCCGTAGGGGACGAGAAGTATACCCGTATCTTGCGGGATGAATTAAGTCCGGTGGAAGGGTTTAAGCTCTGTAAGAATGACGTGCATCACATGCGCTACTTACTTGAACTCATTGAAGATGAAGCGCCGGATATTGTTATTGTTCATGATGAGTATTTGGAAAGCTCCATTAAGGATGAAGTCGAACGTGAAACCGAATGGCTACAAACATTCAAAGCTCTCCGTTCGCGCTATGAAGATGGGTTACGAATCGTCTTTCTTTGTGAAAGGCAACGTGGCGATCATTTTCTAAGTGAACTGGTAAAGGTGAATGTACTGGATATCTTTAACGAAAATGCCATTGAGATGCAGTCCTTTACCGAACAGCTTCTAGATCGACCACGTTTCGCCCGTGTAAACAAGTTTGTACTATCGGATCGGGAGCTAGAGGATTTACAGCTGGCAGATAAACCACCCGAAGAAGAACCTATGGAACAGCCTGTTTCAACCAAGCAGAGCGTAGATCAAACCGTTGTAACACCTGCTAAACCAACCAAGCAGCCGATTGTGAAACAAAAAGTCGTTGAAAAGAAGATTGTTCAGAAACAAGTCGTAAAGCGCGAGATTAAGTTTGAGGTCAAACCCCAAACGACCGCTTTTGTAGGCGTTCCAGTCGGCAGTAAGCTCATTCTCGTCGGAGGAAATGGAAAGCGCACAGGCGCTACCTTCTTCTCACACCAACTAGCGTTTAAGCTGGCAGACTATCAACTGTCTGTCTCGTACATTGAAAATCCATTTGCCTATGCCTACACGTATGATCGTTATTACGGACAAGATGAAGCACCTGACTATGTGAGTCCTTTTTACACAGAAGTAGAGGGAGCGTTGCCCATGTGGGCACAGAGCCAGTCTTGGAAGTTGAATAACGTCAACATGGTCATTCAGAACCCCTTACGAGAAGAGGTATACGGGGAGGAGCTAACAACCGATAAGTTGTTACGAATCATTATGGCCCAGCGAACCACGTTCACGATTGTGGACATTGGGGATGCGTGGGATCACCCCGTTATTCAACCGCTTTTCGGCATGGCAGACCAGATCGTGCTCATGATTGATTCTGATGTGATTCAGACGCAAATCTTAATGGAGAAGCAGCCATACAAGATGTTATTTGATCACACAGGGTTAAAAGAGCACATTCGAGTGGTCATGAATAAGGCAAGCAGAGAGATGGCTAGTCACGAACTGTTTGAGAGCACCTACGATTACGTAGAGACGATTCCCATGCTCGATCGTGACGAAGTCTTCAAAAGTGAAATGAAACGTCGCCCTCTAAGCGAAAACAAAGTGCTTGATCCGCTGATTGACGAAGCGCTACAGCCGTTCATTGAAGAACTGGTTCCGAAGGAACTACAAAAGACGGCGAAAAAGAAAGCATCGTTTCTCAAATTTCCAAAACTCTCGATTAAAACCAATAGGCAGTGAATAAAAAAGTTGCAAAACGTACTTTTGTGTAGTACACTTAACTTAAAGGTAAAATATGGAAATTAAGAAAAGGGAGTGATTTATGGATACGTTATTTTTACTTGCCTTTTATCTCTGTATGAATATCATCACGGATGTGAAAGAGCTCAAAACCTATAACTATATGCATCTCGGATTCTTTCTTCTTAATCTGTATTTCATCCATTTATTCCAGTTAAGTTACCAATCGTACTTTCTTGTCATTGGAACGGCATTGCTGTTAGGGATCATCCTAGAAGGGGCACGAAAGCTGTCACCAGGGGACACGAAAATGTTTATGGTGGTTAGTGGCTACCTTTTTGTGGGATTTCCTTTCATATCATCACTCTTTATTCCGATAATCTTTGTAGGAACCTACCTCATTTGTTCAGCGCTTATTAGCTTGATCTTATTGGGGCTTGCTTATCTCAAAAAGATAAGAGGGCAGGAGTTCATTGAAATACATATCGGTACCTTTCATCTTGAATGGAAGAAAAGAGTAGGTGGACAGAATACATGGTCGGTTCCTGCAAGTCCAGCAATTCTGTTGGCAACGATTTTATTTATTGCACTGAGTGTGTAAAAAAGGAGAGATTTTGATGAAAAAGCAATTCGTTAGCACCGCATTAGGGGTTATGTTACTCGCAAGCCAAGCACAAGGGATTCATGCAGCGGAGAAGGTAAAATTCAAAGACGTTTCAACCAGCTCATACGCGTATCAAAGCATTACGGATCTCATTGAACGTGAAGTAGTATTCGGTTATCAAGGTGGTTTATTCAAGCCAAACCAAAAGGTCACACGTGGACAATTTGCTTCCATGATTGCAAGAGCGCTGAACCTACCAGCAGGTACAAGTAACTTTAAAGACTTACCAAAGTCAAAAGCGCTTTACAACGATGTCAGTCGTGCGGCACAAGCAGGCATTATTAAAGGGGCAAACGGTTATGTGTACCCAGATAAGCCTGTGACACGAGCAGACGTAGCGGTCATGGTAGAAAGAGCCATGAACATGAAAGGGAACTTCACTGAATCCGTAACAAACGGCTTCTATGATCAAAAGGATATTCCGGCTTATGCGAAAACATCCGTTGAACGTATGTATCGTTACGGAGTGATCAAGGGAGTAAATAATAAGTTTAACCCTATGAACTCCGCAGATCGTGCTGAATCAAGTTCATTCGTGGATCGTGCGCTTCTATTAATGGAAGGAAAGACACCTGTACCTGCAAAACCAACGGCTCCAAAGCCACCAGTGAACAAAGTCGATAAGGATATGACGTTAGCAGAATTAAAGGCCGCTTATCCTCAACACAATCATGTGATTGTAACACGTGTTATGAATCCAGAACAAAAAATTATAGTCGTTGACATGCTGGAAAAGTATTATAACTATCTTAGAGAGCCAGAGATTACTTATTTTAGACCAATTAACGAATATATGAGTCTTTATTACAACGGATATAAAGAAAGCATGTCTAGTTATTATAATTATCCTTTGGAAGAAGTAATTTCCTATAACGGAGTATCATATAAGGATTCAACTTTTATGCCTGATATTTTTAAAAAATCAAATTCAACTTATTATGAATCAATGCCATATCAACCGAAAGAACTAGGTAAATTCATTATCGATATTCACTATCATGACGATGATTTTGTAGTATACGGCCATGAGAACATAAAGTGGGATGTACTAGGGAGAAAGCCAGAACGAATTGATTACGCTTATCCGAAAGGGGATGAGTACATCGTTGACCTCAACAAGTCTCTAAAGTATGCGACAGGTGTTACCGTTGCTAAAGGTGGTCTAGAACTTGCGTATCAAGGAGATAAGATCATCCTTAAAAACGGAAGCACAAGCGCTACAGTCAATGGGAAAGCCATTACGTTGACTAAACCAGTGAAAGTGGATGGTGGCGTAGCTTATGGCCCTATTCGTGAAATTGTCAAATACATTGGGTTAGATTCACGAGAGGTTAACAATCAAAAGCGAATTGAAATTGCAAACTTCCCACTTGAGGAGAAAGCAGGTCTTTGGTTGAAGTAACGCTAGGAGGTACTATATGAAAAAGACAATCATGGAACGGAAGAAAGTGAGAAAGCGAGTTAGTAAGGCTTTCTTCCTGATGATTGTAATATCATTTATCGCAACAATTTTAGTTCCAGATCCTTCACAAGCTTTACAACGTGTAGTGGACTTTGATCACCCTAAAGCAAGTGAATTGTATTCAGATGATAATTTTGGTATCTCTCGGACAGACCACTTATATACGGGTACTGCATTTGCTGTGGTTAGAGGAGAAAAGACAGGAACCCTGGATGATCCAATAGTTTTTAGACAAAAGGGTAATTCTAACATCGGATATACATTCTATAAACCAAGCCAAGTTAAAACTGTGGCTTCAGCCATTAATGGTAATCCTGATTATGTCTATAATATGGTAAAAAAAACAACCCTATTTAAAACAATTCCCCCATCTACTAATGAAATATGGAATTGGACTAGGGATATTGGAAGGGAAGCAGGGGCTACAGTAGATCTGGAAGCCGCGCCAGGTAAGGATGAGAGCGGGCAACCAAAACTACGAGTAGTATTCTATGCTACCAAATATCCGACAGGTGCGATAACAGCACCAAAAACGGTAAAAGTAGGAGAACGATTTTTTATTGAGTTTGATGGACAAGAGTATGATCCTTACGATGAAAAAATTAAATGGGGCATCACAACAGATGGTCCGACAGCGACTATAACCTCAGGTGAGGGTAATGCGAATGGATTTACAAACAAATCAGTTAGTTATGCCTACTCCACACCAGGATTAAAAACCGTCACATACAAACTGACTGATCGTATTAATCGAACAACAGAATACAAGATCAATATTATGGTAGTTGACGCTGGAAAGCCATTACTTGAGATTACCCCACCAGTTGCTACGATCTATGAAGGTGAGACGCAGCCATATCGTGCGTATTATACGGATGAAGATGGCAAGCGTACCGAAGTGACCAAAGCGCCAACGGTAAACTGGACAACGGGTACACCATCCGTCGGAACGATTGGAAACAAAACAGGTGTTGCGACAGGAGTTAAACAAGGTCAAACATCGGTGGTCGTGCAATACAATGGCTTAAAAGCGACGGCCAAGTTAAACGTTTTAGCACCTGATGAGCCACCGCCAACCGAAGAACCACCGCCCGAAGAACCGCCACCTGTATCAGATGGAAGTTCGGGATGTACGCCACCACGAGACGTACCGAAGCGCTATGAATATGAAATGGATCTCTCCGTTTCACGAATTGACGCGCGGACAGTCGATGAAGGTAGCGACACGGTGACAGATGTATACGTCAAACGTGCGAACTTCTCATCGAGTCGTGATCAAGCAAAAGATGAATTTGCAACCTACATTCACGAGTTAGAGTCATTGAAAGCGACATGTGAGTCCAAGAAGGCCGCTTATGAAGCCCAAAAGAAACAAGGCGAAGCGGAAAAAGCTCAAGCCGAAAGTCAAAAGAGTGCTTCCGAAAGCCAACTCGCAAGCTTACAAAGTGGATATAGCTCTTGTCTGGCAATCCCCGCAGACAAAGATGGAAAATATCCTGATTGCTCAAGTTATAGTACAAGCATTGCGAATGCTCAAAGCGCCATAGCTACCGCTACGGAGAATATCGCCAAAGCCGAGCAAAAGATTAAAGAAAATGAAGCGAAAATTAAAGACGCCGAAGGGTTTATCGCTCTGTATGACGAGCGAATTAATTTAGCGAATGTGGAAGTCGAGTACATCAAGGCGAATGAAACGCAGTATTACACCGTTCAACCCACGGTTAAATTGCGATATGGACAGAACATCGTGGGTACCATTGCTGTTTCCTTAAAAGAAGGAGAAGGGCCGAAGCGCTACTCGTTCCCGAAATGGACATTAACAGGTGATGGAACGATTATGGCTCAGATCAATGAGACAGGTCCATACGATGAGTTCTACTATGATCCACTTGAAACTCGAAACGAGATATCACTCGGCTATAACCACCGAGTAGGGAATTTGCTTTACTCCGATACTCGATCAAACAACTGGAAGTCTATACCGATCTACGTGGCGTCCTATGCAACGGCGATCTGCCCAGCACCTACGCAGTACTTCAATACGTCAAGCGTAGAGGGCATTGTTCGAACAGTCAATGATGAAGGAACTAAGCGTGTCTTGAAGGAACGTGTCACCACAAGTTTTAGCTTGTTGCCACGTAAAGAAATGCGCGCAGGATATGGATTCGAGTACCGCATGAAGAGTGTCTATCAAAACTTCGATACCGAGCCTAATCCAGCGGATGCCACAGGCATGAAGCGAATGGAAGCGTACTTCCCAACGTTGGTGAACTACTTACCTTATCAAAAGGAAAGTGAAGGCTACAAAGTCCTGATGCAAACATCGGATGCAGCCGTTCCACGAATGGAGACAAGGGAATGGAAGTTACCGCCTGTTGCGGTGGAAGAGTTCTCTGGAAATACGTTTGCGATGAACAATAACGATTACTTGCATCATCCTGAGCGAGATCCGAACGAAAAAGTCATTACCAAAGACGAAAAGGGCAATAGCTTAAATCGTTGGTATGTGGATTTCAAACAACCGGATGGCGATTATGTGTTCAAGGTAAAAGGATTAGATGCAGGCGTGAATCATTTGAATACCTGTCATGTCGGAAACGTAGTAGTGAAGGGATCTCCGATGGGTGATCCAAACGACAATGATGATTTCGTTTATCGCAGTGTTGACCCAAATAAGCCGTTCCCAGCGGGAACAGGGTGGAACTGGACGAATCAAACGACTGTGTTCTCCACTTTAACAAACTGGTGGAACAATTGGCCGTATCCGAATCCAGATACGATTCCTGCAGGCTTCCATGAATATAGTCAGACGTTAACACCTGAAATAATGGAGAAAATACGACAATATAATAAAGCGCATCGCACCATCATACGGGATCATGTGTACCAAGATGAGTACACGCTCGATGGGAGCTTTGAACATTACATGGGTTGGTAGTTTTTAAGGTTTTTGGGTTACTAGAGAGGCATTTCTAGTGACCCTTTTATTCAGTAGAAAGGGGAGTGGGCTAGTTGTCTATACCAAAAATGGGCATTTTGGCGATGGGGTTGTTTGCGATTTTACTCTTCGTCGTCTCACTTGGACAAACAAGCACGGCTGACCAAGACGTGGATATTTCATTAAAACAAGCAACTAAATCCGCAATGAATGAAGGTATTAATAAAGGAACATTACGCGTGACGGAAGAGGTGACGATTAACCCGACTGTCACAAAAAATGCGCTGTATAAAGTGTATGCGGATCAAGACAACTTTAAAGATGGGCAAAAGAAAGTCATCATTCATTCGATTCAATCAAGACCCGCAATGATTTCGACCGAAGCGTACAACAAATTCGATGTTCCGATTTACAAATACGCAACGGATTGGGACAAGAAGAAACGAGATTCTTCTTCCATGGTAAGAGAGCAAGAAACGAGCCTTTTTGAAGCGAAAGATCTAGTCAAAACGATTAAATAATTGGAGGAACTACACATGAAAAAATCAAAGAAAATTGCCTTTTCCGCAGGAATTGCCTTAGCTATCGGCGTGATTAACTACACAGGGATTCATTACTACATTAATAGTAAGGTCGATCCCGTAACGGTTGCGTACGCAAAAGACGATATTCCACCGAATACGAAGATCACGAAAGAAATGGTCATTGAGCGCAGTGTTCCATCGTCCTCTTTACCGCCAGAAGCCATGGTAGCGCCATCTAGTGTTATTGGCAAATACACGGCTAATAACTTCGGGATCTCCAAACACAGTCTGTTCTACAAAGGAAAGGTGATGGCAGCCGAAAAGATGCCGAATTCATCCGTCCTGAAGCTCAAAAGTGGGGAGCTTGCGTTCCCGTTACTGGTTGATCTTGAAACCTCATTAGGAAATAGTATCCTACCTGATACAAAAGTGGACTTGTTCTTCCGTGGGAAGGTTGAGACGGTTCAAAAAGTCAATGGTTCAACCATTACGGTTGAAAAGCCAATCTATGGCCGTATTGCGAAGGGTGTTCGCGTGACAAGTGTAAAAGATACAGACGCAACGAACGTGTTTAGCGATACAAAGAAAAAGCAAAATGGTGGGTTTGCAAGTCCGACAACGGGTGAGGGGAAAACAGCCCTAGCGAAGATTTATACGTTTGCCGTTGATGAGCAAATCAATGAAGTGTTAAATAAAGCCACGCTGTTAGGAGAGATTCGCCCAGTGGCAACAGGTAGTGATGAAATCGACACAACGATGTCAGACGATGACATTGTCAGCTGGATCGAAGGGCAATCCTTTCAATCCGCTTCACCTAACGATTTAGTAACGAAAAAGGACGGGGATCAAGAATGAAACTAGTCGGATTTTATGCAGATTCATCTAACGTGGGGAAACGTACCGTTTCCCAAGCGCTAGCAAAAGTAGCAGCCGAACATAAATATAAAACACTTTACGTTGAATTGGATTACTTACGTCCCTCTTTTTACACGACGACAGGCATTACACACACGTACAAGAATGCGTTCATGTACTTAGACAAAGTCATAAATAAGGGGCAGTTTGAAGTCGAGCCGAACATTTTAACGCGTGATGAAATTGACATTAGCAATAAAATCTTATCGGACCAAATTCGTCGCTTACCAGGAAGCTTGGATTACCTTGTTTTTCACAACGAATACATCGTGGAGAACTTCCCAAGTATTGAGGATCGCAAAGACCCTGCCATCTATGCCAAGGAGCTGTGTGAGAAGTTTGCCCAGCATCTACGTTTCTTATCATACGATTTAGTGGTCATTAGCTTACCTACACCAATTGACAACATGTTTACGCTCCCAATGATGTTACAGCTTGATCATGTGGTTCATCTTGTGACACCAAATTTAACAAGAATAAGAGAGTTCCAAAATTCTGAACAGATTTTAGCGAATCTCACCAACCAAGATCATATTCGCGTGTTGAATATGTTGCCACAGGGCATGGAAGAAGAAATCTTCTCGGATCAGCTTCCAAATCTTGATTTAGCGATTTCATACGATGAAAAACTATTGCCGGAGCAGCTTGAATTAAAAATCGGCAGTGAGAAGATCGACCGTGAGGTCATTAAACTCTTGAATCGCATGGACGTTCATATTGCGGACGCGAAAAAATCCAAACGAATCTTCTCATTAAGATAAGGAGGGCGAATGTATGACTCATAACGTCATTGATATCACAAAACTAGTACCGATTCCCAAGACACCAGCTCCTCCGACCAATCAAATTGAGCTAGATCGTCTCATTTATACACTCAAGTTTGGGGATCATCATCCTTTGCGGGATGAAGCACAACTGAACCAAACGTTGCTTCAAGAAGTACAAGATTTTCTGATTGAAGAACACGCCACGCTCGTTCGAGAGTCCTTCGGAAATCGCGTGAAGAAAAAGGTACTTCAAAAGATCATTACACAGTATCTCTCACAAAATGCTAAGAACAATATGAACGGATATGATTTAGGACAGCTTTCGAAACAAATGGTGAATGAAATCTCAGGGCTTGGCGTGTTTGACGTCATTCTGGAGAGTGGGGATGTAACCGACGTTGCCTTTAACGGAACGGAAATATGGATAAAAGATAACCAAAAAGGCAAATACAAAAGCGACTATTCCATTACAAGTGACGAAGTGGAGAAGATCGCGACGAAGATTGCGAGGGCAACAGGGCGCACCTGGAACTACACTAAGCCAGAACTCGACGCAGAGCTTGGCGCGCTTCGTATTAATGCGATGGATAAAGACATCGCCACGTACGGCGTGACGTTGGCCATTCGTAAAGCATCGGAAGACCTTCGCGTAACGGAACAAAACTTTGTCAAAAGTGAGTTAGGAAGTGAACTCATTCGAGACTTTTTGAAAGCCTGCATTGCAGCCAACTGTAACATCTTAATCACAGGGGAAACAGGGACAGGGAAAACAGAGCTATTGAAATATTTACTTGGCTTTACAAATGATAAAGACCGCATCAACTTGCTTGAAGATACACGCGAAATGAATTTAAAGAAGCATTATCCGAATAAGGATATCATGGCGTGGCGTACACGAAGTACGGAAGACATGACAAAGTCCATTGGCTATGAGCGCTTATTACGTTCTTCTCTACGTAGTGACCCTGAATGGATCGTGGTGTCTGAAACAAGGGGTGGAGAAGCGCTTGATATGATCAAAGCCGGTATGACGGGGCATCGAATTGGGACTTCTCTTCACTCCAAGTCAGCCAAATTAGCGCCTAATCGTCTAATTACGATGGCACAAGAAAAGCAACAGATGGATAACGAAACGTTAGGCACAATGATTACCGATGTGTTTGATCTAGGTATTCACATCGAAAGAGACCAAGAAGACGGAACACGTCGCATTGTAGAACTCGTAGAATTTAAAGGATTTTTACAAGGCAAAACGTTGTCGAATACCATCTTTGAGTACGCAATCACAGGGACAGAAAAAGTGAATGTGGATGGTCAAATGAAGTTTCGTTCGATTAAAGCACATACCTTTGTAGATCGAATCAGTGAGGACTTAGGTAAGAAACTATTAGAATCCAATGAGCTAACTGAAACATTAATACCATTGCTTCCTGAAAAGTGGGCAAAAGAAGTAAACATTTTGTAGAAAAGAGGGAAGCAAACATGTTATGGATGGTGCTGTTAAACATAGCGGGGGTACTGGCGATATTATTTATCGCCACCTACCGCAAGAAATATAGACATTTACGGGTGAATGCCCGCCAAATCGTAATTCGAAGCAAGTTTTTAAATAGCCCTTATGGGAAGTGGATGAACCCCCTTCAAGTCATTGAGGGAGGGAAGAAAGCCCGCTGGAACATCGACTTCCGTAAATACTGGTTTTTAGTGATTATCGGATCGGCCGTAGCAATTGTACTGTTATACATCTTCTTCCGAGCGGTCATGATTGTTCCGTTAGGCTTACTGGGAGGGTTTGCGCTGCCGAACGTTCTCTTGTATTACCGCAAGCGAAAATATGATGATATGCTCTATACGCAATTGAGCGCCTATGTAAATACATTAGCCAACTTAGTCTCTACATACGATAACAACGTGTTCCGTGCGTTAAGTGAAGTGGCAGGCTTTATGGATGATCCTGTTAAGCAGGACATTATTCAAATGGTTCGTAAAATCGAACACAACATACCGATGAAAAAAGCCTTTGATGATTTTTATCAAACGTATCCAATCGAACAAGTCAAAATGCTTCATGATATGTTGCTTCTCATTGAGGATTACGGAGGAGAAAACAGCGACGTGCTCTTTAGCATCGCAGAAAACTTCGACCGTGCCTTGATTAATCGCAAAAAGGTGCGGGATGCGAAAGCACCAAACCGTAAAGCGTTCTACTCCTTAATGACGTACTTAATCGGAATGCCTTTTGCCCTTATGATCTTTAGCTATGACTACTACCTCACCTTTGTTCAATCGATGGTAGGTAAAGGAATCTTTATTGTTGTCATCATCGTGGGTGCGTTCTCAGCCATTAAGATCGAGCGCATTTATGATAACGATAAGATCCTACAGCAAGGAGGCAATTAAATGAATACGATACTGTTTATCTTTTCATTAGTCGTAGCGGCACTTGCGCTCGTCTTTATGTTCATCGTGCTCGATATTAGCAATCAGAACTTCCTCACGAGGGAATTGAACGGGAAAAAGCGTAAATCAAGTGGCGTTAAATACATTCGATTGCCACAAAAGCGACAGACAGAGTTACAAGCCGATTTAAAAGAAGTCAATCAAGAGATTTCACCAGAAGAGTTTGTGTATAAAAAGGTCCTGAAATCACTTATTGTGTTTATTATCATGGCCGTGGTTACAGTGGTATTTGTCAAAGACCCGTTGATGTGGGTACTGGTGTTAGTCGTAACTGGTTATACGTACATTCAACCTAATCGTGCGTTGAAGCGTGTAAAGCGCCTAAAAGCCGCTCAAAAGAAGCTTGAGTTTCCACGCTATATTAAGAGCTTAACGACACTGATGCGCAGCCAAACGGCTTTTGAAGCGTTGAAGAAATCCGTTGAGTACGCACCGGCGAATATTCGTCCGTTAGTGGTCATGTTAATTAATGAGATGACTTTATATCCTAAGAACATTGAGCCGTTTATGAACTTCTCCGATCGTCTCGGCATCGCAGAATCAAAACAATATATGTTGTTACTGTATCAAGCGATGGAATTAAGCGAAGAGAACAGCCGTGAGTACATCGAAAAGCTGTCTCGCATGAACGAACAAATGGAAGCCGAAGCTGTTAATCTACTCGTGGATTCTGAGCCGTCTAGCATGTCCAAATACGTGTTTGCGATGTTAACGGCTATGATTCTATTACCAATGAGTATCGCGCTTCTCACGATGTTTAATATGTTCTCAGATATGTAGTCACAGAAGGGAGGAAGAAAGATGTCTGAAGGTGTAAATGTAGCGATTTTTGCCATCTTTTTATGGGCACTCGCCATGTTTAGCCCCGAGTTCGCCGCTCATGCGACACGCGCTGTCCAAGCCAATGAGCTGAAAGAATATGCGATCCAGCAAACGGCCAAGTACGGAGGGTATACAAGCGAAGTGCAAGCAAAGATCGAAAAACGTATGAAAGAGTTTAATATGTCGCCTACTGATTGGGAAGTGATTCATCCAACGAATGCCGTAAACATGGACCAAACGTTTGAAATTGAAGTGCGAGGCAAGTATGAATACCGTGTCTTTAATTTGTTAGGAACGGGTGTGGGGCATAAAGATGTGCCTGTGAAAGCAGTAGGGTCTGGATTAGGACAAGTTCTGTATAGGTAAGAATTCTGTTATCAATTTTACAGTGTATGAATTCTACCGATAATCAATTTAGGTTCTAAACAAGTTGGGAATTGGTTTTTATGACGGATTTTTATTAAATAAATGTATTTTATAAATTCTTTTACCACTTTTAAATAGCTAGTTAGGTCATAGCGTGTCATTAGTGACACGCTATGTACCTACTAGCTATTTATAATTGTTTGTTCTCTTTATTTAAACCATCTTCTTCTAGTTCTTCGATGCAAATGTCTATAATTTCAAGTATTAAACCCATTCTTTTCTTATTGTCGCTAAGTTTATCACTAATTACACCAATAGTGATAAATATGACAAATACAAAAAGAAAACTACTATATACATCCGCACCACTAAATTTGGCTAGTAAATCTTTTATAAAGTATATTGCGACCGATGAGAGAAGGGCCAAGGCGGCTTTAAAGTACAATTCTTCCGCATTTTCTTTAATCACTTGATTGTAAAACGCTCTGTACAATTTTAACTGCTCTATATTTTTACTCGTTGTATCCATTATTCTAGATTTTATTAATGTTAAATTATCAATTGTTTTGTACTTTTGATCAATTTGGGTAAAGAAATAAGTTAACTTTTCATCATAATCTATTAGTTCATCCATCCATTCAAATAGAGATACGTTCTTTTTGTACTTTCTTTTTTTTGTATTGACAGAGAATAGAATTGATAATATGGCTATGTACATATATACAACAATTAATGTTCCAGCTACACTTAATACCCACTTAGGAAGCTTTAGTTCTATTATTGTGAGAAAAATTAAAAGTGGAATGAGTAGTATGAAACATGCAAACTTAATCAACTTAAATAGTTTTGACTTCATTCAACCTCTTACCTTTATCATTTATTTATAATCTCTTTTTTTTAAAATCTATATAAAAATTATACCAAATATTATATTGTAATTAATTATTTTTTATAAAAAATTATCCATTTTAGTAAATAAAATCATTTGTGATCAATCGCCTTTTGAGGAGATGATTAAGTAATATCTGTACAATAGAAGTAAAATCCGATACGCAATAGTTACATTATTTTATTTGGAATTGTTGACATTAAAATACATAATAGTATATTGGTATATGAAATGAAAATAAAAGGAAGGTGTTTTTTTGAAGAAAGTATACTTAAGTTTATTATTAAGTGTGATCCTTGTTTTATCAATTTTTACAGCATGGGGACAAGTGGATGCACAATCAGAAAAGGAATTTGAGCAACAAGTAAGTGAAGTGTCATCTGAAACAATTAATAACGAGAATGAAGTAATTGAAGGAGCGGAAAAGCAAAATGAATTAAAAGAAGACCTTAACAGAGAACTTCAAAAGGAAGGTGTTAATATTGATAACATTTCTGCCGAGGGTGATTATTATTATAATGATAATCAACAAATTGTTGTTCTTCTAAAAGATAATAATAAGTTAAGTAATGTGCCAGCTAAACTAAAAGAGATAAATGATAAGCCTAATAAAGATAAGATTTTAAAGATTAAAGAGAAAGTAGAAAAATTAAACAAAGGCAATATAACTCCTAATAGTAAATCCCGAACAATCCCTTCGTATATTGTTAAAAATGTAAATTTTTCCTACGATGAATTATACCAAATGTATGATAGCTTCTTTAAAGATAATAACGATATTTTATTTAGTAAATCTACAACTCTCATAATTAAACCAGAAACCAATAAGCTCGAAATTAAAACCTCAAATTTGTCAAAATCCGATACTAATAAACTATTAAATAGATATCCAAATGCTTTAGATATCTTAGTCAATCCTGAATATACGGTAAATACTGAGTATGCTGCAGCCAAGGCTAGAAAAGATGACTGGAACAGTTTAGGCGCTGGATTAGCAATAACTTCAGGAGATACATTGTGCTCCACGGCGGGGGTTGCCTACAAAGGTAACAAATATTTCTTAATAACGGCTGGACATTGCACTCAAAAAATTGGGGATATGTGGTCTCAATTCTTCTTTTATGATGTTGGTCATGCACATTTAGATGCTAGGGCTTCAGACTACGATCTAGGCTTAATATCAATTGATCCTGTAGATATTCATTTGACCATTCCTGGGGGGAGATATGCGTCAAACGGTTTGTACATGAATGGAGCTGAAGCGTCAGCAGGAGGGTATGATTCTCATTTTTCGGGAACTGCACGTCCAAAGAAGGGTCAAAAAGTGTGCAAAACAGGATGGACTACGGGAAATACGTGTGGCAAGATAATAGATGCGGATTCTACCGATGGTTTTTTTGGTGAGAGACAAATAGTGGTGGATGTAATTCCAGGAAAAGGAACATACACAGGGGATTACCTTTTAGGGAAAGGTGATAGTGGTGGCGCGCTATTTGATCCAGTAAATCACACATTGATAGGAATTACTTCTAAATTTATAAAAGAAGGTACTTATGGTCCAGATTCTGCACCCGTAGGAAGAAGGGGCTATTTCACTCCCTTTACAGAAGTAGCTTTAAAATATAATTTATATTTGTATACCAATAATGCACGAACATTAATCCCCCTTTAAATGCTTAAAAATAAAACAAAATGAGGTAATGATAGAATGCATAAATTAAAACTTTTTTTTGGTTTAAGTATCATATGTGTGGCGATGTTAACAGGATGCCAACAATCCGCTAATGGAAGGTTAGATGAAAAATCTGATCAACAGTCTATTCCTTCATCAATGGATAATGTTTCAATAAAAATGAAAAAAAGCATATATTCAGTGTCAAGTGATCATATCGGTGTTACCATTAAGAACAACAGTAATGAGGTTATTATTGCTAATAATCAAGCACATTTTGAACAAAATATAAAAGGAACTTGGTATAACGTTCCTCTTGAAGAGCCTAAAAAGCAAACCGCTGAGGGACACATTTTACCACCTAAAAGTAGTAATGATCAACAGTACTCCTTTAAGTATGTTACAACTAGTCTAACTGCAGGTAAATATCGCGTAGTATTTAGTTATGCTTATGACAATAAAAAGTATAAAGTAGCTGCTCCGTTTAAGTTAGTTAAGTAAAAGAAATTTCAAACAATGGTTTATCAATAAAAAATAATGGAATGCTATCTATTTTTCACATGCTTTCTACGCTCATTAATAATGCATAAAAAAGACATTCTATAGTGTAGCACTATAGAATGTCTTTTTTATAACGGAAAGAGATCACACTCATTTCACATCATCAACCGTTCAATACACAATTTCAATGTCTTTATGAATAAATCTATCTCGTAACTCATCATTTGAGAACGAGCGCTTTTGTACGCGACTTTGAATTTTTAAGCCGTTTCGTATTTCAAAATAAATAACGCCTCTATGTGGTTCATCTCGGTAAAGAGTGAGATACTCCCAGAACTCTTCATCAGATAGAGCTGGCAAGGTATACAAACTTTGCAACAAGGTCTCATTGCTTGATAAAGAAATGAAGCGCTTCGGCTTATTCGTGACCACATAAGGATCTGCCATATAGCAGCGGCTCACAAAGGTATATAAATCGCTGTCTCGGCTCACAAAATTGATCGGTGTTTTGGGTGAAAAGATCCCAATGATGAGGCTACACCATAGTAAGGAGATCTCTCCTTTGTTTTTATTGCTAATTCTTTCAAAGAACATCTCAAACTGCTCATACACATCGTGTTCCATTTTGCTATTGGGATCGTGTTCAAGCTCTTGGATGGCTTGTTTCAGTGGAATGAGATCAGAAAAAGCTCCAATACTTGCGTTCACGTATTTGCCTGTGGCCTGGCGGCTTTCAATCTCTATTTTGATTAGGTTTAGAAAATCCTTTTCGTGCAGATAGAGAACGTTTGTAAATTGACTTAGATAGGAAAGGTTTCTCTCCGTTAGTTTAAGCTCTTTTACAATGGTGTCTGTTAAAATAATCGGGTCCTGAGCCTTTTTAAAGTAGGACAATAGGTTTTTGTCTTGGCTGTGATAAATGCGTTCGTGCGAAGCGATCGACCCTGTATCATAAAGAAAAACTTGATCGGCAGATAGAATAATATCCATGATTTCTTCAAGATCCGTAATGAAGTGGGAAGATTGTTTGATGAGCTGGTCTAGATTTTGCTCAATCATTCTTTATTCCTCATCTTTCCGGATACGTGAAAAATAGGCTTTCACGTCTTCAAGCATCTTTTGATTCGCGTCATCCGCTGCTGGCGGGAGTCCATTTTTCTTCATTAGGGAATGTAGGCGGTTAAACACCACGACGTTGCTCTTTTCAATGACGGATGGATCTAATCCTAAATCCTGAAATGCTTCTTTCAGGTCAACCTTTTGATCAAACAGTTCCTCAAGCGTTTCCCACTTCAATAGATTCAACTCGTATAAGCGAATTAAGACCGCTTTAAATGGCACCTTAAAACGAAACACAGCCTTTATAATTTTAATAAATTCTTCTTCATCTTTTAAATTTTTGTAGAAGCTGCGCACCGTATTTTCTTCCATTAATAAAACAGAAGCAAAATAATCTGCTTTTCGTTCATCTAAATCATCATCGAGCCCTGCTTTGACCATATGAATGGCTTCGCTAATTCCTTGGCGCGTGATCACGTGATACAGTTCGTGCGCTAGTGTAAAGTGCTGATAGATACGAGGTTGGTTGGTATTAATATAGCAAATGAACTTTGAGGTATTTGTTGAACGAATAAAACCACCAAATGAATCGTCTTGAATCGGTGCTTCAATGAGAAAGTGCTCGTCTTCTAAATAAATGCGTATTCCCTCAAGAATCTCCCAGCCTCTAGGATGTGTATTCTCTTTGTATCGGTTTACTTCTGCATGAATATCGTATTTAATTTTTTCGTTCTCCGTTAATAATAAGGGTAAATCATGAAACGTTAACTCCGGCATCCTTACACCTCCAGACTATAGACTTCGTAGAGGTCGCAAATCTTCAATAAATGCTTGAATCCCTCTTGTGCTTCACTTGAAAGGTTTTTCCCTGCAGAAAAGGCCACTTGGCGAACGTGTTCTTCATTATAAGGAAGTGTAAAGTTTTCCTTCATAAAATACGTTTCGTCATACCCTAAAACCGTGGCCAGCTGTTTTGAGAATTCTAATATGCCTTTTCGTTCATTTCGAAGGTACGCATAGACGTTTTGTACCGACATATCCAGCCGTTTTGCTAATCGAGCTACTTTAAATCCTTCCTGTTCAATAAACTTGTTAATGTTTTCTAATGTGTATTGATCGATGGGTGGTTGATGTTCATGGTTCTTCACATTAAAACCTCCTCTATTAAATTAAATATTTAATTTATTGCCGCTTGTATCTTCATTATAGTCGAAAATAGTCCATGAATACACTAATTTTAATTCATGTATTAAATTTTTAATTTATGAATTTGTTGTCTGTGAAAATTATCGTTTTAATCAGCTGTTGTTGTGGAATGGGGGAGGTAGTTATGTTACTTCCTAATATGTTTGTAATCAAGAAGGTGCAATCTCCTTATCAAAAATTGCCGCAACTACCATTGTTTTAATAAAGGATGGGGGAACGTCTAAAAAATGTATTTGTAATAGCAGAAGCCAAAGAGAGTGAACCCAAATATGTCCTAAAGTTCACTCTCTTTAGTGAGGAAAATAACAGATTGAATTGTGACTAGTAGCAATTCAAATAATGAAAAATTATGTGTATGAAAATAGGTATGGTTTTAGCTAATATTCAGATATACACCTATTACTTTGTGCTAAAATGAGGAAAAATTAGATGACTACATTTTCTACACCTGTTTGAAGTATCCACTCAATATAATTCATTAATTTATCTACCGTTTGAAAAAATTCTGTTTCGGTTCGAAATGAAAAATAAATATGTTGACCCATTCTCAATTGCAAGTTTAGCGATTCCCTATGATATTCTATAATTTGATCTATAAAGTATTCTTTTCCCTTAAAAACAATCATTGGTTCTATCGATGCATCTCCTTGATAATGTTTAAACAGAAAAGTGTAATCAGGTGCTTTTTGATACGTAATAACTCCGCCTCTCTCAATGATGTTTGGTATATAATTTGTTTGCTTATAGTTATATTTTGTTAAGGTACGGTTTAATTTCTGCTCGTATAGTTTGTCTACGTTCCCAATTATAACGGGATGAGTGTTGATATATTCGTTTGCTCGCTTTATGAACAAATATCCATGCTTTTCTAATAGTTCATTCATTTCCTTCTTGTTTTGATAGACAAATGTCATGTCCAGATGTTTATCTCGGAGTGATTGGAACGTCTGGTTATCCCTATAGGGTGTTAGCAATCGAAATGTTAAACGGTTTCGTTCACTAATATCAAAAAACATTCGGTAAACAAACCCGTTTAGATTGCGCTGAAATATCACATGTAGCTCTGCTTTTAGTCCGTTATCTAAGATGAAATCCATGTGTTGCAACTTTTCTTCAAATAAAGCACGAACGTGATCAACAAAACTTGTCTTCTGAATAGGAGGGGCTAAAAATTCCACTTGTAATGCTTCCAGTTGTGAACTTTCTAGGCTCTCAAGGTTTTCATACGATAGATACTCCGCCTGCTGAAATTGAAACGCTGCTTTAAACAAATCCAACAAATAATACTCTTCGCCGCGATAGTCTGTTTGTAATAATTGACTAAACCTTTCGATATGGCTTTTAGAGAGCGCTAAATCTTTTAGGAGAGGGAGATTTATGTTATCTGTATCATCTTCGTCCTCTATATGAGAGATATGCAGTGTAGAAATCGGTTTTCCTTCATTATAGAGGTGATAATACCAACCATAGTCTTCAACGTGCTCATATAAAAAAGCAAATGTTTTTGTCTTTTTGGAAATATTCTTCGTCGATTTCTCAATATCTTTTTCATTGGAAACGATTACTCCGCACCACTCTGTATTTATAGGTAAAATAAATCCTTGTAATTTAAGAGATTTACAAGCTGAAAGAGAATGTGATAATGCGTTTTTTACTAAAATGATGCGGGTGTGGTCAAGCATTGACTAATTACCTCCGTAAAAGTTAGACGTTTTTTCTTTTCATTATAGCAGGTTTATTGGGATTTAATGTAAAATTAAGGTGATGAAATTAGTGGGAAATAAAAGGAGATTAGTTGATGAAACACAATTTTGGGAAATACGATGTACCACCTACTCTACAAGTACTTATCGACTTGGAAAAGATGCTAGATGATAAGGAGCATTTTTATTATGGATTGAATTTTTACCTTTCACTGACGAACTTCCGCTATTTTAATACACCGAGTGATGTCATTGTATTTGGTAATAACGGTATGGATGGTATTCACTATGGATTTCTAACGGATTATAGTTCGGTGGCTGAACTTGAGAACGCTCCCATCGTCTGTGTAAGCCCGATGGATTTTGACCAGCCAACGTGTATCATTGCAAAAAATCTACGTGATTTTCTGCGTATCAATTCTGAGGATTCTGCGCTGTTTTACAATGACTTTACCACTGAAGAAAGTTATCTAGAAACTAAAAAACGATGGGAGATGGAGGCTTTAAATTCACCCTATCCACCGTCGGAACAAGAACTTTCTATTCGAAAGCACGTAATGAATGTTTTGAACGAACATGTAGAACTGCCTATTATCGATAATCCGTACAACTATATTCAAAATATCAGGTCGGATCGCGAGAAAAAGACAAGTATTCAAACACAGGATGGACTTGGTGTAACCGCTACAATTCTTCCTCATGAAACACACATATCTTTTCCAATACACAAAAATAGCGAACTTGACTTATCTTCTTTAGACACATATCTTACTACGGAATCGACAGCGTCAAAACAGGCTTTATTTCGGGATATTCAGCTCCATTATGTATTATCTGATGAACCATTACTGCAAGAATTAATAGTAAAGTCAATGAAAAATATGGGACTGGATGACGAAGCCAGTCGGTTGGTTGAAGATTTTTGAAATCAAAAGTCTTGTAGGAAAGGATAATAATTTAAGCTCCAGTATAAGAAAAATAGGAGAAAAGTTGATGAACCTGAAGAGATATTCTCAAGAGACGATATTTTTGAACAAGCCTATATGTTTAATGCTGCATCATGTGTATACCTCAACCTAGTTACAACTGGTATAGAGGCGGTCTTTAGTTCAGCAATACCATGTAAGCGTATTTTTGATTCAAAGTATGATCCATACATCACAGACTATAGTATTAAAGGTGATCCTCTGTCTGGTGCTGTACCAAGACTAGCTGAGCGACTGGGTTAAGATCCTACTCCTTATTTCGATAAAACGATAGATAATAGGTCTTTCCCATTCTTTAGCACAATTTAGAACTATTTTTTATAAATGATTAAAAGGGAGAAGAACTTTCTTCTCCTTTGTTTGTACCATCACAAAGAGGTGAGTAGTAAATGATTGGTCAATTTATAAAATTTAATCTAAAGATTTTTCCGCTTTACTTTATGGTAGCGCTTATGCAATTTATAGGCTTAATTATGTGGGATAACGAAACAATTTCTTATGTAAGAGGTACCTTGGGAGCTATAGCTCAAGTGACATTTTTTCTCTTCATACCTAACGTTATTTATGCGATTAAATATAGACAAGAGAAAGGAGTTTTAATAGGCCTATCAAGCATGCTCCCTCTGATACCTATTCCCTATATCATCATAGCTGTCATTATGAAAATTGTTTACTTTTAAATGTCTTATTATAAGGAAATTCGTGGAAAGTTACGAATATCATTAAAAGAAGACACGCTGCAACGTGTAAAACATATTAACCATAATTTGAATCAATTGCGTGGCGAGTAATTCACCAACAAATGTACCTATTTTGACTCTTTTTCAATTATAATATTTAGTAGCTTTTAAACTAATTTAGAGGAAGATATCTCAATGAACAATATATTTGGGCAAAACGCTAATAAAATTTATCCATTCTTACTAGTAATCATGTTACTGTCTCTATTTGGTAAGCATCTGTTTAATAAACATACCTTTATATATGCGCTTTTAGAAGGAATATCAATGGTGGTAGGGATACTTATTCTCTTTGTATTATATAAAGCTGAAAGAAGAAACAAGGCTAAGAAATAATTTGGAATTACTAGTCCATAATGTTTAATCTTCTTCTACCACAATTCAAAAGGGGGAGTACAGAATAGTAGGCTTTTTTTCAATTGTTTCACGGTGTTCATTGTATTATCGTGTTTTTCTTATATCTTTTTTATTGGAGCTAAGTTAATTAATAACGAAGGGTTTAGAGCCTCCATGTTAGTACTTTACTAAATTTAATTACCACTAGGAGTATACGTAAATGACAGACATTAAAGAATTAAAACAGTGGGTTGTTGAACATCAATTAGAAGAAAAAACAGTTGAAAATTTTTGGAAGGTATTTTTTCTTTGGAAAGAAGAAGATAAAGAAGAGTTCAACAATACGTTCCGCCTTGAATTTAAGCGCGAAGAGTTATATGTCTATACAGATAAAGTTGCGTTAACGATAACAAATTGGCCTGATGAGGATTACAATCATGTCGTAGTATATCTGAAATTTGAGTATAACGATGTCTACATAGGTAATTATCGTATGGTTTTTGACTTGCAAGGTGAAATTGAAGATGATTATTTTGTGATAGACAGTTGGGTCGATTAATTAGTGAATTATACCATCAAAAAGCTGTAGCTTGTGCTCCTACTTTACAGAATTAAGATTTTAGTTTTGGGAATTTAATTATTAATTTTGCAAATAAACCCAATATATAGGGGTTTTAAAATTTAGATAGTCTTGTTGCAAAGGATCGCCATGTAAGTTTATGTATAAGAGGAAAAAATTAATATAACTTCACATATATTTTTATCGAACGATCAAAGAAAACGCCATTGTAAGTAGTTTTTTTATTAAGAAAATGTACTCTCTTATCATGTATATGTAGTAAAATATAACAATAATAGTAGTGAAAAGTCATCGTCATGATCCATAAGAAGGTATAGTAGGTAATTGTAATCTAACAAGGCTCTTTCTATCACAGAAGAGCCGTTGTTAAGAAGTTAATTATTACCAATTACTATCTATGAAAGAAAATTTGTTATAGGCTACATTGGCCTTATCAATAAAGTTGTATGGGGTAACTAAATCATTCGGTGTGGCAAATCCACCACTAGTACGAGTTTTAAAGCTTTTTCCTGCCTTATAGTAAGCATACCAAACTAATTCACTGCAATATGTTTTAGAGATGTTTGTTGGGTTTGAGCTTATCCAGTAAGGGATTTTTTTGTTTTGAAAATAAGCTTTTGCTTTTTGTGCAGCTTTAACACCTAAACTGCTAGAACTGGGCCTAATAACTTTAGATTTTTCATATCTTTTGTGCCAATCTGTTTCTGAAATAACTTTAGGCCAAGGTTCACTTTTCCATCCAGAAGTATGTAAAATATGTGTGGCGTCGATGTATATACCGGTGTGACCTACAATTCCGCTGGAACTTGTACTGTTAGTTACAATAATATCCCCTGGTTTATTAACCAATGAAGCTTCTGCTATATTCGTAGAAAATAAACATAAAGATGCCGACAATGATACTACTAATTTTTTCATAATTTGCTAGTCCCCTTCCTTTTGGAATTAATTTACCAATTTTGTATAATGTTTAAACATTATACAAAATGTGTATTTATATATGGGGGTTTTTTCAAATACCTTTGCTTTGAATAGAGGAAAGCTGTACAATATCCAAAAATATTATGGAGTGAGAAGATGAAAAAAATAGGTATTGCTTTATTGGTTGTACTAATTTTAATAGGGGCAGGTTTTGGGTACGTTCAATATAAAAAATCAAGTGTTGAAAAAAGTGTTATTCACTATTTAAAGACTGAAAAAAATCTTTCTTCAGATGATATTATTTCAACAGAACCATTTATGGCTAATTTAAAAGGCGATAAAAACTGGATGGTTAGTGTAAAGTTAAAAGATGATGATAAGACATATTATTATTATAAACACAACAAAAAAGTAATGTTGGAATCCTATACGGAAAATGGTGTTGAACATGTACGATAAGCAAGTTGTGGGATTTTAAAATCACAGACATAAAATAGAACATTTAAAAATTGGGTCATTATATTCTTATTTATAAGCGTAGATTATCTAGGTTTTTAAAAAATACATATAAAAGCCCTCATTTATAAAAAAAGTGAGGGCTTTTGTGTTTATAGAGAGACTTTAAATAAGCAATGAACCTATTTAAACGTCATATGTTTTAACATATTAAATTACAAGAGTATCTTGTCTGTAAGACATAGGAAGAACCTCTTTTTATAAGCTGGTGAAGGGAAAAATAATCGAATAGTGAAAATAAATGAGTATTTTTACGCAGGGTTTTTATGTATGTAGGAATAACTTAACAAAGGGATAAACTTACAAAAGGTTCAATGACCTATTGGGATACGAAAACAGCCCCTTTATAATGGTAAGTAGAGGAAAATGTCTCACTCTAGTGAGCCTAACGATTAGATAAAGTGGGGTGTACAATGGGTAAAGTATACGAAGCGCATACGCTTTTGTACGCTGCTAGGGAGCGTGAAGAAGCGTATAAATCGTTGTATGGACAGCTCAAAGTGTTGAAAAAGGCTCTTCATTCTGTAGCCACACTCGATGATGATTTTAAGGGAAAAGGAGCGGATAAGATCAAGCATTTTTACCAAGCACACGTTGATATCGTCACGCATTGGAAAAGTCTTGTTTCATCGCATCAAGCTTATTTTGAGAGTGTTGCAGACTATGTAGAGCAAGCTAAGCTTGAAGGAGACCTTTTTATTGATGTCTCGTTTTTAGAGCACGATTTAGCTGTAGGCAATCATCACTCGCTACAGATGATTACACAGCAAAAAGAAGAGTTAGCAACGATTTTACATAGAATTGACGACATTATGCATCTTACGCCTTTTTCAGAAAAAGCATTTGAAAAAGACATAGAGGCGGCTGAAAAGAAACGAATGGCCGCGATTCATGCCGTGGAGGGATTAGACGATCAGCTTTCAAGTGAGTATAAGATGTTAGCCATCTTTTTTGAGTCTGTTCAATCCAGCATAAGTCGTTTGCAAGAAATGACGTCGAGTGGAAGTCCGGCTTATCAACTCTCTTTTGATGCAAAAGCGTATCAAAATAGCGATGCATATAAAGCGCAAAAAGAAATTGATCAAATGGCTTCTGGTTACGTTCAAGATAAAAAAGAACAAAAGCAACGAATTAACGATCAAAAAGCCGCCATCAAAGCTGAAAAACAGCGGAAAATGCAAGCCAACAAACCGTGGTATGAAAAGGCGGGCGATTTAGCGGGCGAATTTAGTGGTTATTATGATTATAAGCGGGCAGTAGATGGAGTAGATCCTGTTACCAATACAAAGCTTTCGGCCATGAAACGAACCGCATCTGGAGCGATGGCAGCCGCTGGGTTTATCCCATTCGTAGGCTGGGCAGGACGAGCGATAAAGGGAGGCAATGTTGCCTATAAAGCGACTAAAGGAATTCATGTAGCCCAGCATTCATTGGCTCTTTATCAAACTCCGAAATCATTTAAAGTTCTGCAAGAGACCGAAAAAGGCATCTATGGCTTTTTATTGTCCAATGGCATGTACGAATATACGATGGGCAAAGACGTACTGGGGAACAAGCTGACGGACGAAGAACGACAAGCCAGCTTATTTCAATCAACAACCGGTCTGTTAGGAGTAGGGATTACCGTTAAGGGTGCAGCAGGCATCGCAGATGATCTTAATCAAGCAACGGATATGGCTCGCTCGTTAAAACAGAAAGGTCAGTATAAGGTTAACGAGCTTTTGTTTAACAACGCAGGATTAGCTCCTCAACGTGCGCTTGCCTTTGCGGAACAAGGAAGAAGTATCAATACCCTAAGTAATCAATACCGTGAAGATGTTTCCGCTGAGCTCTACCACTCTACGATGATGTTAATGTCTAGAAGCAACGGATCTCAAAGACCTATTACGGGCCATACGGTAGAACACGTTTTTCATGGGCAGATCAATGGAATTGGGAAGGCAGTAGGTTATCATCACGAAAGTATGATGGGCGGCGGTGAAATCTTAAATATGCTCGCTCCGCCAGATAGTAGAGGAATCTATAAGGCAAAAGTTGCTGTAAAGGGGAAAAGAAAAGATGCTCCATCAACTTTTTTCCCAAAGGATTGGAATCGAGTTCAGGTTCTAAACGCGATTAATGAGGCGTACGAAAATAAGCGAGTGATTAGACCTAGGGACCGATTTTATGAAGGTACTACTTCTGAAGGAATAAGAATTCAAATGTATCTAAATCGATATGGAAAAATAAAGACGGCTTTTCCAATAAGAGAAACGAGAGGAAGATAATTATGAAGTATAATGTCAAAATTTATGAAAATAATCAAGGGCATCTCATGGCTGATGTGCCAGATGAGATTTATTTAGTACTTAATATATTATTATCTGACATACAAGAAGACGTTTCAGGAATATGGCTCGATGCAGTTAATGACGTTCTTTCTAAGAGATCCTCCTACGAAGAGGTTGCAGGAAATGTGTGTGTGATGGAAGTAAAGGAAGATGTAACAAAAATTGTGTTCAACTTTGCTGAAGAAGATGAGGAAGATCATTGTTTCATCGAAACAGATGAACTGAAAAAGATCTTCATGCTCTGGGACGAAGCCATTGAAAAGAAGTATGGGGAAAGTAACTAATATCGTTAAAATGGAACAAGTTTAACGTACAGATGATAGATTTATAGTAATGCTGGAGGATGTTCGCATGATAGTATGCGAACATCCTTTTTTATAGGTCTGCTTTAGATTTGGTATGGGCATAGCACGCCCGGGAGAATAAATTCAAAATAATAAGAAGGTTAATTTCAAAGTTTTTTGGTTATACTAGATAGTTTTGTGCATAAACAAATGCAAATATGGACAGACTAAAAATAACAAGAAAATCATCACAGAATTTCAAAAAAAGACGTGGAAGGTCCTTAATTTATGCTTTTTAATACCGTTTTTAAAAATCAAAAAAGCCTTCTAACGTTTTCGTTAAAGGCTTTTTTGATGATCGATCATAATACAGCAATGGTTTAAAATAATTGCACAATCACCAAACCTTACTTTTCCATTTTTTTATTAATAGTGTACATTATTTATGGTAAATTGTTACTATAATGGGTTTTTGAGGAGTGGTATTATGAATTGTTGTTACAAATGTTTTGATGAAATAGAAATTCAAGAGTTTATTAAGAGTATTAGTGAAATAGGTGACTGCGATTTTTGTGGAAACGAAAATATTGATATTTGTAAAGCTGAAGAATTAGGCATGTTTATAAGAAAAGGATTTAGTAGAGCATATGAGCATGTTGAAGGATTTTCAGGAGCAATGTGGGATTCAGAAGAGGGCAAGTACATTGGTGGTATGGGAGAAGAAGCTGGAGAATCTGTTTTTGATATTTTATATTGGACAGAAATGATTTTTTCAGAATTACATGATTCAGATAGTGCAGCTACGTTGTTAGAACACTTAATTGATGAGAGTGGGCCTACTGACAGGGAGAAAATACATGGAGATTATGATCCATTAGTAGATATTTATAGTCCTTCATTTGTAACAATTAATGATTTATACAAAAGTGAGGTAACAGAAGAATTTTATGCATGGAAAAAATTTAAACATACATGTAAATATTATAATAGATATTTTGATTTAGGGAATGAAAATTCTTCTAGAATGAATTTATTAAACAGCTTAAAAAGAATTTTTGAGTTGAAAAGTGAAACTATTGATAAGAACCAAAAATTATTTAGAGCTAGAAAAATAGAACAAACATTAATTGAATCTGAAAATATTAATTGGTATAAAGAATTGGGACCAGCACCTGCTAAATACGCCGCAAATAATAGAATGAGTCCATCAGGAATTTCATACACTTATTTGGCAGATAACGTACAGACAACGATTCAAGAAATAAGAGCGGAAAATGAAGATAAAATAATTTTGGGAGAATTTAGGACTAAACATGAGCTACGTATATTAGATTTATCAAAGAAAGTTATAATACCTAAACTAAGCATTTTTAATGAAGAATATTCTCATAATGATAATTGGCTAGAAGATTTCATATTAGACTTTACTGAAGAAATAAGTATACCCATAAGTAATAAGGAAAAAGATATAGAGTACATTGCAACACAAGTGTTAGCAGAATTCATTAGAAAATTAGAGTTTGATGGAATTAAATTTGAAAGTAGTTTAGCAAAAGGTACTTTTAATTATGTTTTGTTTTGTGGCCCTAACCCAGGATTTTCTCGAGAATATTATGATCTTGAATACTTTGAGTACAGAGATTTAGAGTTACCATACTTTAATGAATGGTTATTACTTGATAATGTTACTGAAAATCAAGTATATCAAGAAATGTTTTTGAAACTTCTTAATGAATATAAAGAAATTGAACGTTTAAAAGAATTTAATTTAGAGGCCGGCTCAAGTAGTAAAACATTCGCAAAATTTTCGGAAGCTTTAGGGTATATAAAAGAATTAGAGGAATATTTTGAAAAAACATATAATGTAAAAGATGTTGATTTGGAAATGGAAATTGAAGGATTTATAAAAGAATATCCTTCAAAAGGAACAGGATATATTATCTCAGTCCAGCAGGGATTTCATTCTATAACCATTACGATTGAAAGGAATTTATCCTTCTGGGAAGATCAACATTCTAAACAGTTGTATTTTAAAGAAAAAGAAAAATCGTTTTTTGGAGATAGTTCTCCATCAATTATAGATTGGGATAAATTCCCTTTTTGATTATTAGAATGATAAATTGTGAATTGAAGGAGTAATCCATGAAAAAAATTATCTCAAATATAATGGGAGAATTAATACTATCCTATCAAGAAAATGGTTATCAAGAGGTGTTAGATACTTTTACAGAGTCTGATTATATAAATATAGCAACATTTAACATAAATTCTTTTATAAATAATAGTTATTTGATTCATGGATTAAGAGAAATTGATGTATCAACGCCTGTAACGTTAATATTAAATGTTCCAGAAGGAGATTATTATCATAGAAGAATAAACTATATTTTAAGGTTACTAGAAAGAGAACGTTTTGGAAATTTGAATGTATATTTTAATTTTTCTAATCACGCTAAACTTATAATGACTAATAAAATTGCTTACATAGGATCTCAAAATTTTTCGGACGCTAGTAGAAATAATTATGAATTAGGCGTTCTTGTTCGTGAATTAGAACAAGTACAAAAAATAGATTCAGAAATTTTTGGGGAGTTAAAAAACAACTCTGTTCTCTATTCTACATCTGAATATAATGTGAGAATGGAAGAATTATCATCGCTTTTAAACGGTTCAATTAAAGGGATAAGGCAACAAATATTCACTGTATATGGTGATGGATATCCTGTCCCTGAACAAGAAATATTAGATATACATCAAGCATACTTTGATAAAAATAAATGGAGAAAATTCGAAGAATTATATTCAAATTTTGAAGAAGTAATTAATGGAATTATACATGAATACCAAGAAGTACTAGATCAAGAAGCGATTCAATCTTATATGAATGAATTAAATCTATCAATTACTCAATTCATTTCGGAACTAGAGGAGTTAAGTAGCTTTTCTATATTTCAGGAAGAATCTATGATGTGGGAAAAGTTATATGAAAATGATACTGGTGACAATGTAGACTATAATATGGAAAAAGCAGTGAATGTGGTTAGAGAAATTAAAGAAGAGGAATTTCATCAGTTAGAGGATTTAACTGATATTTTGATTAGTTTATTTGATAGTATAGAGGAACAAATTCAGAATGTTATGGATAGAATCTATGAAATAAGAGAAGAGATGATTTCGAGAACTTTACTTTTTAATGAAACTATCATTAGGAATAGACAGTGAAAAATAAATTTCGGAGGGTTGTTGCAGATGAAGTTATATAAGGGGATTGATTATTTACAGGTGAGCAGCGAAGATTTATTAGAATACGAAAAAATAAGAGATTCAGAATTACTTCATCCTACAGAAACTGGTATGTTAAAGAGGGTAAGAATTAATAAATTTCATGAGTATCCTAAATCAGTTAGACATAACAAACATTTATTTCCTAATAATTATTTAGATATTGTCGAATTGAAACAACATGATAAAATACGTGAATTGGCAGTTGATTTTGAAAAACTATTGGATACTAACCCCAATGAACAAACTATTTTGAATTTTATTAATGATTATGAAAACTATCTAATTATTGCTTCATTATTTACATATTACAATTTTGGGCATCATGAAGCATATTTATTTAAAGAGTTTGCTTTAAATACTCAATATAGAACAGATTACCTTTTAGTAGGTAAAGGATCTGGCGGTTATGAATTTGTATTTATTGAGTTAGAAAGTCCTTCAAATAATCCTTTCAAAAATAAGGGTACTGAATTAAGTCAATATTATCAGAATGGTATTAATCAAGTTAAGAGCTGGGAACGTTTTTTAGAACAACAATTTTTAAGTTTACAGCCCAAATTTCTAGAAGCTAAAAAAAGTGATTTAAATTTACGGAGTGAGTTTATAAATAGTGATAGTAGTCGGAGACATTATATAGTGGTAGCGGGGAGAAGAGAGCATTATGAAACTAATCCAGATTACTCCTATTCTATAAGGAGGTACGAAGAAAAGAATGCTAGAATAAAATTATTACATTATGATAACCTGATTGACTTAACGCAAAATTTGGTTGGTAAAAATACATTTTAAATTGAAGTTTTAATCAATCTTTTTTATAAAAACTAAATCTACTCAAAACCGAACCCACACATTTTGATCAATCTTTGTTCAAAGTGTGCGGGTTTCTTTTATTATAAAATTAACATTTGCGACTCGCTTTTAATCAGACTTTATTCCAAACCAACACCAAGACCATACTTTACCTTCATCGTTTTCAAACTCATAAAAATCAAATTTATCTTCGCTTTCTTCATAGTGTTGCTCTATTTTTTCAGCAAAATTTTTGTCTTTTTTACGATAAACTTGTACGAAAAGGAGAGGAGGGGTTTGCTCTTCATCTTCCAATTCAAATCCCATCATAATCTCTATATTTTGTCCATTATACCTATTTGTCCAAAGTGAATAGCGATTAATAGCGATTAAATGTAGGGATCTGTTTAAGACGCTCGAAATCTCTTTGATAAGGTGAACCAAAAAGTTCGGTAAATGTTCCTTTAGTCAAATCTAATATTTCATCCATTTTTGTGATGACGCTATATATTCCTTTCATTGTCATCATATCTTCAATGCTAAAATCTTTAACACCTGCCATATTTTCACCTCTTAATAGTTCTAGAAATGCTTGAATTAGATCTGCTTTCTCTTGTTTATCAAAAAACTCATATATTCTTTGCCAACGGAATTGATAAAATGAACATTCCTTTATTTTTTGGGGATCATATAGTTTTGTGCAATACCGTAAATACGTGTCTTTCTTCATTTCAGATTTTTGATTCTGTAAAACAGCAACGTAACGCTCTAATTGTCGTTTTCCTTCTTTACTTGCTACCTTGTTCTCTAAAAAACAAATAGATGAAGTGTCTTCAAAAACAAGATTAATGACGCAATTTTGATCAAAAGTAAGTGAAAAAGGAACCTGTGATTCCACTTTAAAATCATGTCCGTGAATTAGTAAGACTTCATTTACAAAACGATCGAGCAGCTGCTGGCCAGATTGTAGAATGCCTATTACTATTTCAGTTACAAAGTCCTCTAGAGGCGTTTTTCCTGATTTATTTTGTCGATTATAAAGTTGCAATAATCGTTCAAGTACATTAGCCATATGTTCTTTTCCTTTCTAGCATCTAGTTGTTCAATAAATAAGAGAAGATTCCTGTAAATGGCTTTCCTACTTTATATTACCACCTTATGGGTAGTTGTACCTTATCTGTTAAAGAAGAAGTTAGTATAATATGTTGTTGTCTAAGGTCGTTGAAAATAATTATTTGTAAATACAAAGTACGAATTGCAACATTTATCTTTGTAGAACGGTATAATGAAAGTAGGAAGAACATGAAGCGAATTAGCGAAGAAGGAGAGAGAATACCTATGTACGTAAACAAAAAATACCGTCTCCGTACGGATATTAAAATTCCCATGCGTTATATTGAGTGGCGTTTTTTGCTTGAGGGGAAAAGCGCGGATGAAACGAAACAAGCCTTTAATCAAATGGTCGAGGACGGCATCGCTTATATTAAAAATCGAAAAGTGGAAATTGATAATGATACAGATACGGAATCCATTAGTTATCCAGTCGAAACCGAAACGTATGACCGTCTGCTGCGTGCGAAGAAAGAAACAGGGTTTTATTTAAGCCGTGTCATTGAAGTCTCCATCTACTTATTCTGTAAGCGTTATTTTAGTGAAGAGGAATGGAAGAAGAACCGGATGGATCAATGGAAAGTGTTGGGGGTTAGATAGAAAAATATAACTATTTTTACATTGACTGGTGAAATTAGAAGTGATATTATTTTCCTATAAACAACATAACGGTAACCATTAACTACATAACTAACGGGACGCCCCCGAAATTTGCAAAGCGAGAGCTCTGCTTATTTCGGGGGCTTTTTGTTTTCTACTGACTGCTAGAAAGCTTGATTTGCAACTTATATTACTAAATGCCTGCGTTTTTCTTTATGGGTAGGCACTAAAACTTAATAGATTGTGAGGAGACATGAAGGTATGAAAAGAAATTGGTTTTTACGAATTTTAGGTGTTGTCTTAATTCTAGTGTTCATAGGATATGTCGTTTTATATGAAACGAAGCTACACGGTTACTTTACTTCCACCAAGATCCCGCTGGCAAAAGGGGATATAGAAGCGCATCAAGTGATTACGGCCAATGACGTGTACATGAAGGCGTATCCGAATGACTTGCTAACGGACGAAGTGGTGACTAAAGCACAAAATGTTGTGGGGACAAGAGCGACGACCTTTATCTCCAAAAATGCCACTATTTCAAAAGCACAAGTGGAACCGAAACGTTTACGAAAAGAGGGGAAAGAACATTTCTTCTCCATCCCGTCTAGCTGGTTAGCAGACTTACCAGGATCGCTTCGTCGCCTTGATAATGTGGACATTTGGGTGATTAAACCGAAAAGCAACAATGCTTATCAAACAGGGACAGAGTTCCCAAGTACCAAACCGTTAATTTCAAATGCGTATGTCGCATTCATCAAAAATGCACAGAACTTAGAAGTAATGGGGTTAACAAAAGCGAACGATCGCTTAAATGCGCAGAGCTCACCCGCGAAGATCGAACTTAGTTTAACAAACGAACAATATGCCAAGATGAAAAAAGCCGTGGAAAATGGCTACTTGCTGTCACTCAGTTACTAAATCAAAAGGAGAGATGAAACATGATTATTGGTTTTCTTACGGCTAATTCGGCCCTGCAGCCAGAAATTGAAACGTTAAGTATGGTAGAGGATACGCAGATTGTGGGAAGTGTCGAGGAACTGACGCCTAAACAAAAATTATTCGGCTTAATCATTGATGAAGATCAAACCTCTACAGCGGAACTAATTACACTACGTCAGCGTTTTCCGAAGTTGAGAGTGCTAGTGCTGGCAGAGAGTGACGAAAGTCTCCTACGTTTAAAGAAATTTGCGACGGCTCAACAAATGGATGTCATCTCTCAACGTGTTAGCAACGAGGAAATCCTGTTTACGCTGAAAAGCCTTTGGTTCTCGGTCAACCATTCCGAATACAAGAACGTCATTTCCATTTCAGGTACGCATCCGCAAGTAGGCGTGACGCAAACGGCGCTAAGCCTTGGAAAAGAGCTTCGCGCCTTAAATAACAGTGTATGTGTGCTCGGATTCAATTTTTACCACGCTGGAGAAATGCCAAAGCAATCAACTGATTACAGCTTTGATGTCATTTATCCCTCATTAGAAAATCGTCTGATTGAAAAAGAAAAAATTAAAGAGGTCATGTACGAAGTCGATAAGCTGTACTACATGATCGGCAATCGCAATTATCATCGTAAACATGCGTATGAAATGGAGCCCATTAAACTCCTCATCGATTACGCAAAAGATCAATTTGATTACGTGCTAATCGACATTGGCGCTCAATATGATACAGCTGGCGCTTTGGCAGGGCTAGAGTATAGCGATACACACTTATTAGTCGGAACGCAACAAATGGTCAGCAGCCAACACTTCAATCGTTGGAAAGAACTCATTCTTCGTGATCTTGGATACAAAGATGAGGATTTCCTCTTAGTCGTCAATAAGTACGATGCTAGCCGCACGCTTTCATCGAAACAACTGGCAGAGGATTTAGGTGTTCCATTATACAATCAGATTCCTCTTGTTGCAGATGCGATGGATTCCGAGATGCTATACGGCTTTATTCATGATTCTCTTGATAAACCGTATTTAAAAGTCATGACGGACATCGCACGAGGCTTAACGGATGAAACGTATCAAGGCGATAAACCAACAACGAAAAAGAAACGATCATTTTTACTTTTTTAAGTAGAGGAGGTGTGATAAATGCCAAACAGTATGAAAAAAAGTTCAGAACAGATGTTGGCAGAACTAAGATCCCAACGAGTTTTCTCGATTGAACATATTGTCCAAGCGGAAAAACAGACTGTGAATCAAAAAGAAGTGAAGAAGGAAGTTGATTTCTACACCATTTGTGAGCGCGTCGATAAGCATGTGAAAAACTTCTTGGAAGAAAAGATTAAAAAGAAAAGCACAGAGGACTACATTGAGATTTTTCATAAATCAATTACAGGTGACCCAACCGCTATTAACATGATGAAGGAGATTATCTCTTCGTATGCGACCGATCAGGGGTTAGGGAACATTCAATATCCAGAGTACTACCTCAACTTAACGGATGCGTTCTTTGAACAATTATACGGAATTGGTCCGCTCAGTGTATGGAAGCGTCAAGACTCACCCGCAGCCAAAGTAATCGGCACCGATATTTGGTTTAAGCAAAATAATCAGTGGGTGAAACAACGCTTTTCCTTCCGAAGTGTAGGGGATGTTAAGACGATTGCAGATCGCTATAAGCATATTGATGCGAGAAATAAGCTCGATCAAAACCATCATACAGAGCTAGAGACGACAACCATTGATAACATTCGTGTTTCGATTATGATTCCAAAACGCTCCTATGAGCCTGTCATTACGTTACGGAAACAAGTGGAGACGACTTATACATTTGATCACTTAGCGAAGTTAGGCAGTATTCCGGAAGAAGCCATTCCGCTCCTACAAATCCTTGCCAAAATGCAGATGAATTCGATTATTGCGGGACCACCAGGGGTGGGAAAATCAACGTTGTTACAAATCATGTTAGCAGAAACGCTAGATCTGCATACAGCATTTGTGGAATCAAGCTATGAGTTCTTCCCAAGAAAAATTTATCCAGGTTCACCGATCATTCATGTGAAAGGTTCAGGAAAAGAACTTGAGGACAAAATCTTTCCAGCCTTACTACGCCATGATATCGATCAAGTGGTCATTCAAGAGGTACGTCGAGTGGAAACGGAGATTTACGGGACAGCTGGTGAGCGCGGAATTAAGAAAGTTATGGGAACCTTTCATAATATGGACCCCGTGAATATTCCGAGTATCCTAGCACGATTGAACATCCAACATCACAGTGGGACGGCCATGAGTTATCGTGATGAGTATTTACGCTTTGCTGAGAACCTCCACTTTTCAATCACAATGGATGAACTAGAAGGTGGAGAGAAGCTTGTAACAGGTATTCAGTTTTATCACATTGACCCTGTAACGTTGAACGTGCAAATCAATAAGATTCTACAATATAACTTAGAAACGCAAGCATGGGAGTTTCACAACAACATTCCTAGCCGCATGAAGCGCTTAGGTCTTCGTACCAATAGAGACATGTATAGCGAATTTGTTCGCTTATTAGATCAGTTGTCGAGTCAATATCCTATGGTGGAAGAGGATCGCATTCAACACGGACTACAAGGAGTAGGTGTATAACGCGTATGATGGATCTTCTCTTACGAATACTAGGGTACGTTATTGCAGTAGTCGGAATAGGTTTACTGTTTGCCTCTTTTGGCTTTAGATGGAGCGTTATAAGAAGAAGGATGGCAATGACACAAAAAAAGAAAGAAGAACTGTATGATACGACGTTACGAAATCATGTTCTTTTCTCTTGGTATGATCGACTATTACAGGCAGCGGTTCACGAGTATAGACCTTATATGTTTGTGCGATTAATGAACTATCAAACCGTGGTGTTCTTAGGAATTACGGTCATTCTACTTGTTCTAACGAAATCGATCTTTTATGGGGTCTTTATGGCCATTGTATTTTCATATATCGTGCCTGCTGGCTATCTATATATCAGACTAGCCAAAATCAAAGCCAACACCCAACAAGATTTAAGTAAAACCGTCATTAAACTCCTTCAATACTACATGAAGAATTCCCATAACATGCTTTATGCGCTGAAAGATCTCTCTAAGGATTTAAAAGGGGATTCCCAACAAGTGTTTGGGATGCTGTTTGTTCGTTTAGAAAGTGGACAGCGTCCAAAAGAAGCAGCCGATATCTTTTCGATGCAAGTCGGAACATGGGGAAGGAATTTAGCGATTACCATCTTGCGTGCTGTCGAAGAAGGGACGAATGTAGAGCGCGTTCTTCAAGATTACTCACGAGATTTAACAGAGTTCTCAAAACGACTTGGACAAGCAGAAACAAATGGTCGTGAAGTGGCTCAGCTAGGAAAGTTACCGATCATTCTTGTTCCAGTACTCATTATCGTAAATGCACAGTTCGCCATGCAGAAAAACGCTTATGCCTATCTCTTAACACCAATCGGTACAAAGGTATTTGTTTTAAGTATCATCTTAGCCCTCATTGGGCTGGCGCTAGCTAAAATGCTAGAACGACCAAAACCCATGAAATAAGGAGGTGGCATATGGTTCATTTGCCCGAATGGAAGATCAGCGTTCTTCACTTTATGATGTGTGGATTCTTACTCCTAAGCGTTTATGTTACCTTTTACATGGCAACAAGCGATGGACGCGGAAAGTGGTTTCATGCATTCCAGATCAAGCAACGCTTTAAACGTAAAAACGAAGCGCCATATCTTTATAAATGGCTTCACAGTGATAAGGTAGATCGGCTCTTTCGTAAAGCTGGATTACCACAATGGATCACCTCATATCGCTTTAATGTAGCGCGAATTGTCCTTGTGTTGGCATTAATGTCTTTAAATGTAATCGGAACGAATTTAGGTATAGAGACTGTATCAAGGGATGAGGTAAAGCTCGTCATTATACTTATGATCGTACTATCACCCGTTAAATATTTTCCGCTTTGCTTCTTATTAAACTTATTATGCAAGCGAAAAGAACGAGCGCTTAATCTGGAAATCTACTCACTTTATTCGCAGCTAAAAGCAGATTTAGCCATGAGTGAGAACACACGAAATATTTATAGCTTGGTCTTTTCTTACCGCCAATATTTTGACCTTTTACGACCGATCATTGAGGGAATGTTGTCTGTTTGGAACGGTGAAGAAGGGTCAAAAAAAGCATGGGATTTTTTCGCAAAAGAGACCGCTTCTTATGAAGGTGAGTTACTGGCCACATTAATGACAGATGTGGAAGAAGCGTCAACGTCTGTAGCGGTTCAAACCCTAGAAGAAAAACATAGTGAGTTTGCCGAGTACAATTACAACTCATTCGTGGATTACCTAAAAGATCGCGAGAACGTCACCTACTTTGTCATTTATGCCTGTGCATTCGCCATCTTTTCCAATCCTTTAATAGCTCAATACCTTCAGTACAAGGACATTATGAATGAACTAAACATGTTGTAAAAAATTATATTGAGAGGAGTGATGCCTTCATCACTTTGTTCAATACCAAAGTATGTTTGAACCATCATTAAACCCAAATAAAAGGAGACGAAAACAATGAAAGAATTTTTAGCGACAGCAATGCTTGTATTTTTTACAGTAGGATTAATTATCACATTTGTCTTTAAACCAGGTGGCTTTAAAGAAGATGCAGCCAACGTACAAGTAAAAACACATGCCATGATTCAAAATGCTCAATCCTCTATGGACGGCGCAGGACTTGGTGACACGGTTGTTCCGAAATAAACCATTTGAATAAACAACCACAAAGGGGACTTCGTTCCCCTTTTTTTATAGAAAGGAGAATTTAGGTGAAAGATTTCATTGCTTTTATGCTGTTACTGCCATTATTGCTTTTCTTCCTGATTCAACCTATGCTCCACTATGTGGAAGGACAGCGAGGAGAGAGAGCGCAGATTATTTTGGAAAAGGCAACAGAACGCGCAGCCATTGAAGGTCGATATAGTCCCAGTATTATTAGCGATATCGTGGATGAGGTGGAAAAAATGGGCTACAAGGAAGACGATATTAAATTACGTTTAACCACCGATCTTACCAATCGTGGGGATTACGTCACAGGAACTCTTGTGGTGCCGAACAAGTTCTTTTTTATGTTAAGCCCTGCTTTGCTAGGTTTTGATGAAGATAAGCCCTTATATCATGTAGCGACAGCCTCACGGATGTCAGAACACATTAATTAGAGGAGAGATCCGATGAAATACTTTATTTACACATTAATAGTTGGGTTGCTCTCTATCGCGATGATCTACTATGTGCTTACGATTGATCTGGAGAAAAAGGCGGTGAGTGATGTTAATTTTGCCCTCAAGCACGCGGTACATGACGCAGCCCTTATGGTGGACGAAACCAAGCTTAGTGACGGAAAGGTCATATTTGATCGAGCGAAGAGTGATCAGGCGTTTATTGCTACTCTCACACGAAACCTTCCAGTAAACAATAGTCTGCAACCTCAAAATAACCTACTTTTTAAGTCACCTATAAAAGTGATAGAGAAGTTCTATTTGGATAGTACGTCAAAAGATCCAAAGACCGGATTACCGCTTAAATTCCCATTTATCTACAAATATAGCAATACAGCGCTTCATATTTCGCTAGATCAGCCGATATTTGGTCCGAGCGTCATTTACGTCATTGAGGCGAAATTATATGGTTCTGACCGCGTACAACAATTCATTACCGTTCAAGAGTATAAAGGGTGAAAGTAAAATTTTACCTTTTATACTCTTGTGTCTTTATACCCTATAGGGTATAATAAAGATAGATACATAGACTGATTCAAAAGAGAAACAGGAGGGATTTATATGAAAAAAGGAAACAAACTACTATTAAGTACAGTACTCGGAGCGAGCGTTCTGTTAGGTAGTAACACGATGGCACTAGCCTTTACGGATGTACCAGCTTCTTCGCCCGCTAAGAAGGGAATTGACTACCTAAATGGCAAAGGAATTATTCAAGGCTATACAAAGGACTTATTTAAGCCGAACGAAGCGGTCAGCCGTGGTCAATTTGCGACATTTATCTCGCGCGCATTAAAGTTACCCGCAGCGAGCTACTCATTTAGTGACTTACCGAAATCAAGCAGTCTCTATGACGGGGTAAGCCGTGCCGCTAAAGTAGGCATTATTAAAGGATCAGGTAGCAAATCATTGGCTACACAAAAGGTATCCCGTGCAGATATGGCCGTCATGCTAGATCGAGCAATGCAATACCAAGCGAAGAACAAATATACGTCGATCAAAGCTCTTACATACAAAGACAAAAATCAAATTTCTGCTTATGCGGTAAAGAGTGTGGAGCGCCTCGCTTATTACAACATCGTACCTGATAAAACAACGGGCTATTATAAGCCAAAAGACTTCGGTACAAGAGGGGAAACCGCTCAATCCATCTATAACATGTTGATGCTGTTTAACGGAAGTAATCCATCAACACCGCCATCTAACAGCGGTAATGGTAGTACGAATCCAAAAGATTATACAAAGATGACGTTGACGCAGTTAAAGGAAACTTACGGATCATATCCATTGGTTATTCGTGTAGAAAAATATGACCAAGATCATCCAGTTTCAACAATTGATCTAATGGAAGTTTACTACAATACGATTCACGATCCAGAGGGTGGGTTTAAGGGATCACCAAGCGAATTCATTAAGTGGCAAGAAGATTCTCTTCGCTCTGAATACTTAAACCAATACTTTACCAACTATCCTGAAGTTGAAGTATTTTCATACAAAGGCAAGGCGTTTAGAGATTCAGAACTATTTGTCGGAAACAATCCAGCAGCCTATGGAGGAATATTGGTACAATCCTACATTCCATACGCACCTAAACTAGATGGGAAGTTCTTAATTGATCTTCATACAAATAGTAGAGCTTTTGCTACCTATCAAAAAGATAGTGTTAAAGTACATAAGATAAACGAGACTTCTTATGTAAAAGATGGCGTACTCATGATGGAGATTAAAGATCTATTTAATGGTGTCCCAGGCTTCTCAATTCTTGGTAGTACAATGACATTAAATGGTGTGGAATTATCGTATTACATTGATGGGAAAACGGTAAAAGTAGGCGATAAGACGATTGAATTAGCCGCACCTATTCAAGGCGGTAGAGGACAAATTTTTGTTCCTGTCCGTAGCTTCTGCGAAGCGCTTAATTTAGATGTACGCGTATCAGCACAACCTGATATCCCTAGTATTCAAATCGCTAACTATCCACAAGAAAAAATTGAAGGAATTTGGCGATAATAAAAAAAGGTTCGTTGTTAGTTTAACTAACAACGAACCTTTTTTGTTGGTGTTAAAAGTCGCGTAAAACATCTAAAATATATAACTTGACGCGATATGTCGCATTGATTATAATGATGATAGAAACTCACTATTAAAAAGGAGGTTATTAAGTGAATAATTTAATGACTATTAATCAAGTTTGTGATTTTTATCAAGTCTCAAGAAAGACGGTGGAACGTTGGATGAAAACAGGTTTAAATTACATCAAATTAGCTAGCAATAATGGATCTGTGCGTATCAAGAAATCAGATATAGACATGATGTTGGAGGGTAAAAACAGTGAAAACCCTATTCGTAGAATGCATTGGGGGGAATATCAAGGTAAGCTTGCTATAGAAATGGATTTAAACGATGAAGTTAGACAAAGTTCACCTAAGGTAAAACAATACGATTCCTTAAAGATAAACTTTGATCAAGACTTCCATGTGACATTGAACAATGGTAACTTACTAATTAACGTTACTAGTCTTGATGAAAAACATTGGAAACATTTCAGTAAAGATGATCAAGAAAATCGATTTAAAAGAATCTTTGGTGACGGTCATGACTATAAGCTCCTCATAATATTTGTAGGATTCAATAATAACTTACCTGACAATCAAAAGGACTTTGATCCTAATGACCTTGTAAACATGATAACCGTAAATTTAGATGATGTAACAGATTTTAATATTATGCAATATATCAATCAATACTAAATGGTTGTTGTAAAAAAACGGTTATTGTAGTAATATGGGTATATATTACTAACAATATAACCTAACAGGACGAACCTGAGAAAAGATGTAGAGACCCTACGTCTATTCTCGGGTTTTTTTTGTTTTTATAGGGTTTATTACAAAGGAGGTATTTCTATCTGAAAAGCCGTCTTAAGTATGCTGTCATTGCAATGATCATGGTTTCATTGGTCATTATTCCGTTTTTATCAAAGAGTTATGCCATCAATGCAAACCCTGACGGAATTGAATTAAAAGATGTTATGTACCAAATACCCGGTTTTTACGTAAATGGAAAAGCAGTTCAAGATTATTTCTATCGAGAGAATTGGGATGTAGTGGTAAGTACCAATGGAAAGAGGACGACGGTCGGCCAAGTACTGTTGATGGTTCCCCCAGGAGAAGAAAATTCACT